>JACCYR010000398.1 GCA_013696385.1 Acidobacteriota bacterium | reverse complement strand
TTCCGTTTCTCGAACGCGGATTTTCCGCCGTCCGTTTTACCGAACCGCACGAAGATTACACGCATCAACACCAAAATGTCCGCACGGAAAATAATATCCAATACGGCGATTTGCCCGAATTTGTTGACTTTGGATACGTCGCCAATGTTGCGCGAGTAAATGCCGTTGCGCTTGCTGCGCTTGCGCTTGCGCCTGCAAAGCCGAAAAACGTGGGTATCGTAACGGCGCGTTTGACGAATGACACGGATTTGAAATGGGACGCAAATATTGAAGCGGATCTTGCAGGTTACGAAGTCATCTGGCGCGACACGACTTCGCCCGTCTGGACAAATTCGGTTTTCGTCGGAAATGTAATGACTTACACGGCAAAAGAAATGTCGAAAGACAATTACTTTTTCGGCATTCGCGCGGTTGATAAAGCGGGAAATAAAAGTCCGGTAAGTTTTCCAAAACCGGTCAGATAGATGTTAAAATGCCCGCATATTAGAGGTTTGATGTAATTTTTGTAAGTTATGCCAATTCAGCCAAACATGATTTTGGGAAGTTATAAAATCGGTTCCCGAATCGGCGCGGGCGGAATGGGCGAAGTGTTTTTGGCGGAAGACACGCGCCTCGAACGCCCGGTTGCGCTCAAAGTTCTGCTTGCCGAAATTGCTCAGGACGAAGAGCGCGTCCGCCGCTTTGTGCAGGAAGCAAAGGCGGCTTCCGCGCTGAATCATCCGAATATTCTCACGGTTTATGAAATTGGGCAGTTTGAAGATTCGCGTTTTATCGCCACCGAATTTATCAAAGGCGACACTTTGCGCGGACGAATGAAACGCGAGCCGATAAGTTTGCGTGAAACGCTCGACATCGTTTCGCAAATCGCCGCCGCTTTGAATGCCGCACACGAAGCCGGAATCGTTCACCGCGACATCAAACCGGAAAATGTAATGCTGCGCGACGACGGGTTTGTTAAAATCCTTGATTTCGGGATTGCCAAGTTAACGGAGAAAAAGACTGAATCAATTGATGCTGAAACAACAATAACAATCAAATCGGGAACAAATCCGGGAATGGTCATCGGAACGGCAAGCTATATGTCGCCGGAGCAAGCCCGCGGCGAAGAAGTGGATGCGCGGTCTGATGTCTTTAGTTTTGGAGTCGTGCTATATGAAATGCTGACCGGACGGCGGCTTTTTACGGGTGAAACATTTATTCAAACCCTTGCTGCCATTCTCGAACAAGAGCCGCCTTCCTTGTCACGGTTTATTAAAGATTATCCGATTGAAATCGAAAAAATAGTTTTTAAAACTCTGGCGAAAAACAAAGACGAGCGTTATAAAAGCGCGAAAGATTTATTGATTGATTTGAAAAGTCTGCAAAAGCGTCTGGAATTTGAAGCCGAACTCGAACGCAATTCGCCGCCGAATAAACAAAAGGAAGTCAAAACACAGACTTTTCAAATCGAAATTGCCGAAGAAACTCCAAATCCGCCGCCGAATAATCTTTCGGAAAACTTCACACCGATTATTGGACGGGAAAAGGAAATTGCCGAAATCAAAAATTTACTGTCGCAAAAAAACATAAGACTTTTGACAATGACAGGCATCGGCGGAACTGGAAAGACGACTCTCGCTAAGGCGGTTGCCCGTGAAATGCTTGCGGATTTTGCCGACGGCGTGTTCTTTGCTGAACTTGCCGCTGTTACGAATCCCGAACTGGTCGCTTCAACCATCGCACAGCCGATTGGAGTAAAAGAAGCGGGCGGCAAACAAATTCTCGAAGTGCTGAAGGATTACTTGCGCGAGAAACAAATGCTGATTGTCGTTGACAACTTCGAGCAGATAATTGATGCCGCGCCGGTGCTTTCAGACCTGACAGCCGCCGCACCGCATCTGAAAATGCTTGTTACGAGCCGTTCCCTTCTGCATCTGAGCGCGGAGCGCGAATACGCCGTGCCGTCGCTCGCTTTGCCATCGGATGCCGCACAAGTTTCCGTTGACGAGCTTTCTGATTACGAAGCGATTAAATTGTTTGTTGAGCGGGCGCGGAATGCGAAATCAAACTTTGCTTTGACCGATGAAAATGCCCGCGTCGTTGCCGAAATCTGCACACGGTTGGACGGCTTGCCTCTCGCTATTGAACTTGCGGCTGCACGAGTGAAAATTCTCTCGCCGCAAGCAATTCTCACCAAGTTGGAGAATCGTCTGAAACTGCTGATAGGCGGAGCGCGAGATTTGCCTGCCCGACAGCAAACGATGCGTGGCGCAGTGGCGTGGAGTTATGACCTTTTGACCGAAGGCGAAAAGCGTCTGTTTCGTCGGCTGGCGGTTTTTGCGGGCGGTTTTTTAATCGAGGCGGCGGAAACGGTTTGTGATAATTACGAATTACGAATTATGAATTACGAGTCAAGCGAAACCGAATCCAAAATCCAAAATCCAAAATCCAAAATTGAAGTCCTTGACCTTATCACGTCTTTGGTTGACAAAAGTTTGCTGGTTTCAAAAGAGCAGGCGGACGGCAACATGCGCTTTCGGATGCTCGAAGTAGCCAGAGAATACGCGCTCGAATCTTTAGCGGCGAGCGGTGAGGT
>JACCYR010000386.1 GCA_013696385.1 Acidobacteriota bacterium | reverse complement strand
AAAAAATTCCTCTAAATTTTTTTTAGTTGATGATTCCGACTTGACTCAGCGCATACGCATAATCAAAGGCGACTTCTTTTAATTTATCGTATCTTCCGCTTGAGCCGCCGTGTCCCGCGCCCATATTTGTCTTGAGCAAAATCGTATTGTTGTCGGTTTTTAAGGCGCGGAGTTTCGCGGCAAATTTCGCGCCTTCCCAGAAGGGAACTTGCGAATCGTTGAGCGAAACTTCAATCAGCATATTCGGATAGTTTTGCGCTTTGACGTTGTCATACGGCGAATACTTTATCATATAATCGAACGCTTTTTTCTCGTTCGGATTTCCCCATTCAATCCATTCTTCGGTCGTCAGCGGCAGCGTGTCGTCAAGCATCGTATTCATCACATCAACAAACGGAACTTGCGCGATAACCGCTTTGAACGAGTTCGGACTCATATTGACCACGCCGCCCATCAATAAGCCGCCCGCGCTTCCGCCTTGAATAACCAAGCGGTCAGCCGAAGTGTATTTGTTTTTGGCAAGCCAGTCGGCGGAATCAATAAAATCATAGAAAGTGTTTAATTTCTTAAACATTCTGCCGTCTTGCCGCCACCGTTCGCCGAGTTCCGAGCCGCCGCGAATGTGCGCGATGGCGTAAATCATTCCTCTGTCAACTAAACTCAGACGCGCGGATGAAAAACTCGGATTCGTCGAATAGCCGTAAGAACCGTAAGCATAAAGAAGCATCGGCGATTTGCCGTCGAGTTTTGTGCCTTTTTTCATCACCAACGAAATCGGAATTTTTACGCCGTCGCGTGCCGTCGCCCAAACTCTCTCGGTTTCGTATTTTGTTTTGTCAAAACCGCCGAGAACTTCCTGCTGTTTCAAAAGTTCGCTCCTTCCGGTTTTGAAATTGTATTCAAAAGTTGAATTCGGCGTAATCATCGAAGCATATTCGTAACGAATAACCGGCGTGCCGAATTCAGGATTTGTTCCCAAATCTATTGTATAAACGCTTTCGGGCGTTCCAATGCGAGTAGATTTGTTATTTTTCAAATTAATCACGCGCAGATATTCCAAACCGTTTTCGCGTTCGGAAACAACCGCGTAATCTTTGAAAAAATCAATGTCGTCAATCTTTATCGCCGAATTATGAGGAATAAATTCTTTCCAATTTTTCTCGTTTGGGTCGGACACAGACGCACGAACGACGCGGAAGTTTTCGGCATTGTTATTGGTTGTGATATAAAATTCGCCATTGTAAAAATCAACCTCATATTCGTGTCCTTCCTTGCGCGGCAAAATAACTTTCCAGTTACCGCCGGTTTTATCGGCGGGCATATATCGCGCTTCTTGCATCGTTTTGGCAGAAGATGTCAGAAAAAGCATTTTTTTGTCGCGTGAACGCCCGACACCCATATTAAAAAGCACGTCTTTTTCTTCATAAACCAAATCGTCTTTTCCTGCGCCGAGCGTATGTTTCCAGAATTTATCGGAACGTTTCGTTACGTCGTCTTCGGTTACATAAAACAAGGTTTTGTTGTCGGCTGCCCATTCAACCGAGTCAACGCGCTCAATTCTGTCCGGCAAAATTTCGCCCGTTCGCAAATCCTTTATCTGCAAAGTGTATTGCCGGTAACCGGTTGTATCGGTTGAAAACGCCAGAAGATTGCCGTCGTCGCTGACATCAAACGTGCCGATAGCAAAGTATTTAAAACCTTTTGCCATTTCGTTTTGGTCAAGAATAACTTCCGCATCTTTACCGTCGCGGGTTTTGCTTCGCAAATAAATCGGATACTGTTTGCCTTCTTCGGTGCGCGTGTAATACCAATAATCACCGAGCCGATACGGCACGCTCAAATCCGTCTGTTTGATACGTTTGAGCATTTCGTCATACAAATTTTTGACAAACTTTTCGTGCGGTTTCATCGCCGCGTTGGTGTATGCGTTTTCGGCTTCAAGATATTTAATGACTTCGGGATTTTTCTTATTGCGCAGCCAAAAGTAATCGTCTTTCAACTCATAG
>JACCYR010000123.1 GCA_013696385.1 Acidobacteriota bacterium | reverse complement strand
TTCCGCAAAATCTTCTTTGAGCGGGATTTTCCAGCTCATTGACATATTTCTCAGAAGCGGAAAATTTGCCTTAAAATTTTCGTCGCCGAATTCCTGATTGAGATTAAACAAACGATGCCGATAATATCTTCCGCCGTCTTTGACATTGATTTTGTTTTTAATATCGTGCAAAACCGCCACGGGAACATCTAAAAGACAGGCGACGTATTGCGCGAAAGCCGAGCCGACGTTGCGGGCTTGAACGATTAAGTTGTAAAAAGTCTGATTTTCCAAAAATGTTATTTCAATCAAAAAAGTTAAAATAGTATTTGGCGTTTGCTCGCGGAAAATCACATCGCGGACTTCGTAATCTTCCATCGGCACGGATTGAAAATTAAAGCGTTTGTAATAACGATGGTCTGAGGCTTGATGCGCCGTATTGCTTTGCGGAATTTCGATGACATAGACGACATCATTTTCGCCCGAACTCAAATTAATCGAATAAATAACAATGCCGTCAATGCGCGGGCGAATCGCATTGATTATTTGCTCAACCCATTCGCGCGGAAATCTCGCGCGGTCAACCGGCGTTATTTTTTCCGGCAAATGGCGTTTGTCCGGCTCGGAATACTCGCTTATGCCGTAAATTAAAACCCCGCCCGCCGCATTTGCCATTGCCGAAACATCTTTTGTAATTTCCTTTTTTTTGTAATCGGTTTTCTCAAGTGCTTCGGCAGATTTATATTCAAGCGTCAGGCTTTCTTCAATCTCGCCGCTGATAAAGTTTTGAATTTTAGGTTCGTTCCAATTTTTCGCCATTTCTGCTAATCATTTATTTTAACAATTTTAGATTCTATTCATTTATTAGACATTATCGGAAATAAAAGAATTCGATTGACAAGGCTTAAACTATTCATTGTTCACTATTAACTATTAACTATTTTTTCAGGGTAAATCAGCCAATAGTGAACAGCGAAATAGTCAATAGCACTTGCCTCATAGCTTATTTCCGATAATGTCTATTTCACACAATTGTTTAAGTTTCCGCAAATAATTCATCACCGTCGCCACAAAAGTCGAATGCGACCAGGTCAGCGGCGAAACAGAAACAGCTTCGCCCGTCAACGGATTGACTTGCTCGGCTAAAACGCCCGACGGCAGAGCGTTTTTCGCCGTCCACTCCAAAATCTCAATTACGCCTGTTAAATCTTCCCGTGTTTTGGCAACCGCAATTCGATAGTCTGCCAGCCAAAGTGTGCAGATAAACCAAGTGTTGCCCGTAATTTCTTTGGAAACCTGCATATAATCGTCGTTTTCAAAACGCGCCACGCCGCCGATTTCCGTATCAATCCAAAGTTTTTTTTCAATCGCTCGCATCGTGTTTCTGACGAGTTCATCTTCGGCGCAAAAAGCTCCGAAATAAAACGTGCCGAACAAGGAAGCGTCAACGGTTATGTCGGCAAAATGCGTGTCGCCTTGGAAGAGCAAGGCTCGCAAAAATCTGCCAAGCTCCGCGCTGTAAAGATGCTCGCGCATCGCCGCGACAATTTCGTCGGCAGCCGTCTCATATTTTTCGGCGCGTTCGTGTTCGGCAAACATCCGCGCAAAATTTGCCGCCGCGCGAAGTCCGCCGACAACCGTCGCGCAGGTAAATGTATGAATGCCGCGCTGATTTTCCCATAAATTCCACGACGGAAGCGGCAGTTTTAGATTTTCATCGCGGAACGCGCACATAAATTCCGCCGCTTTGACAATCAGCGAACGATAAAAACGACGGACAAATTCGATTTCACGAAATTGGTTGTAATGTTCCCACAAAGCCCAGATGACAAGCGCGGTTTCGTCTTCCTGAATCGGCACGAGCCGTTTTTGCGCCCAAACGTCCCACGCCGCGTGCCAGCCCGAAGCAACCGTGCCGTCGGAATTATATTTTTGCAGAAAATAGCCGTCGTCGTGAATAATTCTTGCACACAATTTGAAAAACCGGCGCGTCAAAAACGGAAAGCCAGCGTGGTCGAGCGCGACAGCGACAAACGCGCCGTCGCGTGTCCAGAGATAACTATAATGGTCGGTTGCTCTATCGGTAACGTCCGAATCGTTGGCGGCTAAAATCGCGCCGTCGTTATCAATCTGCGTGCGGATTGTCAGCAGCGAACGCTTGAAAAGATTTATCACTTCGGGCGATAAATCGGCAAAATTCATCTCGTTTTTATTGACCCAAACGCGCCAGTAATTTTCCGTGTAATTTAAATATGTTTGCGGCGTTTGTTCGTGAACATGATTGTTAAGTTTAATAATTTCATCGTGCGAAAATCCGGCGCAAATCCAATAAAAAAACTCTTTCGTTTCCTGCGGTTCGAGATTCAGATAAATTCCGATGGTCGAATCAACCGAGCCTTCCGTTATTGCGCCGCTGCGAAGTTCGCCGTCTTCGGCATCGCGCCAAGTTCCTTCCGCGTCGCGGAAAGCCTTTCTGCCGGTTGAAAAAACGTCGAAATGCGGCGCGGTATTGATTAAAAAGTAACGATGTTTTTTGTAATGAACGAGAGCGAGGCTTTCCGGGTCATAAAAGGCGGTGTCGCCAAATTTGTTTTCGTAGATGCGAAAATCGTGATGCAGAAAAACGCGAATTTCTCTTCGGTAATCGCGCAAATTTGAAACGCGAACGCGCCGCAAGAAGATATTTTCGTGGCTGGCAACCGTGTCGTTGCAAACGATTTCAATGCCGAGCGTTTCGTTGGTTAATCGAACATCGGTTACGAGAGTTTCCGGCAAATAACAAAGTTTCCGCTTCCAAGCATCCGAAAAAACCCACGAAAATTCGCCGTCCGCCCAAATACCGAAACGAAACGGAAAACCTTCCGTGTGATTTTCCTGCCCGACGTGCGGAAAATAAACGTCGCGGATTTGATAATGTTCGTCAAAAGTTACGAGCAGAGAGCCGTTTCCGACAGGAATATCACGCATAAACCGAATTTGTATGGTTAGTTTTTAGCATTTGGTAGGTAGAATTAATTGAGAACAAGTCATTTTCCATTTCGGATAATCTTTTTTGAGTAATTCTAATTGCTTCATCTGATTGATCAATTCCAATCCACTTTCTACCGAGTTGTTGCGCGGCTTGTAGTGTTGTTCCCGAACCGCAAAAACAATCTAACACTAAATCATTTTCGTTTGATGAAGCCAGAATGATTGATTTAATCATTTCCAGATTCTTTTCAGTTGGATAAGTCGGATATTGTGCGTCTTTGTATTCCCAAACATCCTGCTTTTTTTTGCCATTTCTTTCATCAGCATAAATTTTCCTACGCGGAACACCATTTGATGACCATTCAATTAAATCTTCTTTTTCCAACTGCTCCAAAACTTTCGGTTCGCTGCGCCAATGCCGACCTTTCGGCGGTTTCATCCCACGCCATTCGTGATTAGTTGCGCCATTGACTGTTTCACCGGGCGCGTGAAGCGGAATTGTCGTGTATTTTCTACCGTCTTTATCAACTTTTTTGAAAAGGCGTTCAATGTCTTCTTCCGTATAATCGTCTTTTGGTTCATTCCAAGTATATTTATCGGATTTTGTATAAAACAGAATCAAATCTTTTATGTTTCCGTATGCCTTGCGCTGAAAGTTTTTGGGATTGCACTTTATTCGCGTAATATCATTGCGGAAATTTCTTATTCCGAAAACTTCATCCATTATAATTTTGACGTAATGACCGATTTTGTAATCAATGTGTAAATAAATCGAAGCTGTTTCAGACATTAACTCTCGAATGTAAATCAATCTAATGCGTAAAAACTCTAAAAAATCTTTTCCAACTAAATCATCACTGTAAGCCAAAATATCGTTCAAACTTTTGCTAACCGTGCTAACACGGTCTTCACCGACGGCAAAACTTTTTTGCGTTGCAAAAGGCGGGTCAATGTAAACCAAATCTACTTTTGATTTCAGATTGTGCTTTTCAAGGAGAGTTTTCAAAACAAATAAATTATCGCCTTGTATCAACTTATTTTGAGATTCATCCCAATCACTCAGAAAATCTACGGATAAATTTCGTCCAAGTATTTCCTTCTCACTGTTTTTGTTTTCGTAAGTTAAGTTCATTCTTAAATCTGATATAAAAATTCCCGCAAAACTAACGCACTCATAATATTGTAATCCTGAAGTTCGGTGGTAATTTTCCGATACATTACATTATTTCCTTTAATATACGGAATACCGTCTAAAATTGCTATGGTTACGGCATCAACTTCTGTTTTTACCGTGCTGACGGCATCGTTAAATTGGGCATTTTGATGCCCGCCAAAATCGGTCAAAAACTTTGCTTCACCAATAATATATTTCTTGTTAAATCTGCCGACAAAATCGAGTCCTTTGAAGTGTGTATAATTTAAATGCTCTGTTGCAAACTTCATCAACAAATTATCACCAGCATCCAAAACAGCATTTTTATCACTTGAAATAAATTCATCGTAAGGCACAGGTTCAACGCCTAAACTTCCTTTATTCAGCCATCTTCTAAAAAGAGGTCCGATTTGCCGATTAGTTTCTTTCGGTTCGCTGCATCTTGCATAAATTGTATCCAAACCCATTTCATATAATCTTCCGCACAATCTATCAACAGTGTTTGGATTTCTTTCTATAGCTGATTTATCGCGTTTGAAATAAGCAATGTAAGAATCTTTAATCGGGAATAAATCAAACTTTAATAATGTCTTTAATAAATCAGTATTGTTTTTAGTATCAAATGATTGTTCAACTTCGGATCAAAGATTCTCGCTAATTGTCCTTATTCCTTCTGGAATTGTTGGATAAACTGTAAACAATTCATCCAAATAATTTCTTTGGTTTGCAAACTCAATGCTTAATTGTGTCCAGTAATTCATAATATCTTGAAGAATTTAATCCCAAGATTCCCGCGCCTCTAAAATTTGAGCCTCGATTTCTTCTGCCGAATAACTTTTTCGATTGGCAAATTCAGAACTTCGGAGAAGTTCTGAAATCTTTTTCGAGTTTCCCTTTCTCTCCTGCTTGCCGTTTGTTCCCTCCAGTAAAGTAACGATTGTACGCGTCTTTTTCGTAACGCGCACAGGTTCAAGCAATTTTACTTTGACGGTTGACATCAATTTCCGCTTCGACTGTTTGCAGCATACTTTTCTTCCTCAAAACTTCCTGATTGTAACATGAAATCGGCAGGCGTTATCATTTCAAATCTGCAATTGAAATGTTGCCGGTCGTAAGATGCAAAATTTATCTTAAAAATCGGAGTTGGTAACTGCGGGCAAAGTTAACTTCTTTCCGCGTATATTTCGACGCGGACGAATTGAAAAGAAGATTTTGGCTTTACACGCTTGTGCCAGTTTTTGGTTATGCCGTCGGCGTTGCACTTTATTACGCGAAATGGCTTCGCGGTTTTATCAAACAATATCGCATAATTGGTTTATCTTTTTGGCAACGCTGTGGGCGTTGGCTGATGTCGAAGAACTACTTTGGCATCGCGGCGTGTGGCACAACGAAAGGCTTTGGTTTTTCGGCGGCGAATGGGATTGGAAAAATCTAAAAATGTATTTTGTGCCGCTTTGGGCTGTACCGCAATTGACCCATTACGTTCGCGACGGTTTTATCTGGCGCAGAAAAAACAATGCAAATTTTCTGCGGTTAAATTTATAATCAGAGAACTAAGCTATTTTTTGACAGCCAAACAAATTATTGATGG
>JACCYR010000348.1 GCA_013696385.1 Acidobacteriota bacterium | reverse complement strand
CGAAAGGTGACGTTTCTGATGCGATGAGCAGAGATCTGAAACGACGCGGTTTTAATTTTGTCGGCTCGACGATTTTGTATGCGTTTATGCAGGCTTGCGGACTTGTCAATGACCACTTGGTTTCGTGTTTTCGGTATAATGAAATTAGAGATAAAAATTTATGATTGCCAATACTGAACAAATTTTAGTGGAAAATCGGCATTTCAGGGTGTTTTGCCAGAAGCATTGCGCGGCTTCTACGCTTTTGCCGTAAGTGAAAATGAACTATCCGATAACGCCAGCCGTCAGATTTTTGAGAGAAAGGAGCATTGAGTTTCAGCCGCACGTTTTTGAATATGTCGAGAAAGGCGGAACGCGGCATTCGGCGGAAGTTTTAGGCGTGGACGAACACACGGTTATTAAAACTCTGGTCTTTGAAACGAACGAGAAAAAGCCTTTAATTGTGTTGATGCACGGCGATTGTCAGGTTTCGACAAAAGCCTTAGCACGGCATTTGAATGTGAAAACGGTTGCGCCTGTTTCTCCTGAAAAAGCATCGAAACCGACAGGTTATCTTATCGGCGGAACATCGCCTTTCGGCATCAAAACAAAAATACCGATTTACGCGGAGAAAACAATTTTCGAGTTAAAGCGAATTTATATCAACGGCGGCAAACGCGGATTTTTGATTGCTATTGAGCCGCGCGTTTTGCGTGATGTTTTGCAAATTAAAGAAGTCGAAATTGCTGTCAAAGAATAAATTATGTTCACGCATTGGGCTTGTTTCGATTGCCGTAAAAGTTTTGCGAAAGATGAAAGTGATGTGCCGCGCAAATGTCCCGAATGTGCGAAAGCGATGACGGATATGGGCGCGTATTTCGAGCCGCCGCGCCGTTTGAATAAAAAGCGTTGGGAAGTGATGAAAGTTTTGGCTGATTACGGTTATTGGTTCAACACAAAGGACAGTAAGATTTATATTCAAAACCGAATTTTGCAGGCGAAAAATCCGCGCGTGGCGGATGTGATTGAGAGAATTGAGTTGGAAAAGCAAAGGAAAATAAATGCAGAGTAAAGAAATATCCAACCACGAAATTTGGTCTCTTATTTTAACAGGAATTTATGACCTATTAACTTTTTTACTTCTAGCTATTACTGTTTACGTTACGATTATTCAAAGACGTATTGCTAACATTGCTTTTTATTATCAAAGCGTTAATAGAGATACAAAGAGTTAGTCTATGCGTAGAAGTAATGTTGATTTCGTTTTAGAAAATAGAGGAATTGAAATAAGAAATGTGCAAATAAAATCCGAGCCGGATTACTTGGGCTGGACAAATTTAGGTGATGGAGACTTACAGTTTAAACCAAGGGCAACTTCTGAATACTTTAGCAAGTCTTTTCCATTTCTTTATAAGAACGAAAAGAAATTTTTCTTTTGGTGTGATGCGGCGGCGAACAAAGATGTTTTAGAAAAACCATTCAAAATTATAATTGAATTTGATAGTCCAGTGTTTTTTCTTCCAAAGCGTTGCAAAAGAGAATTCACTTTTGACTTTTCACCGAAAGGAATTATTCAAGGAGTAAATACAAAATATGATATTCACAACGTAGCTCAAGAAACCGCAAGAATTAGAGAAAATTTAGAGAAAATTGAAAAGCATATCGAGAAAGTAAGCGGTGAAGAATCGAAAGATGATTCTGAAGAACAAAGCATTTAATTTATTGAGGAAAACATTATGAAAGAAGCCGTTACGGAAAACATCTACCGCTTGCCGCTGGTTTTAGAGCCGCAGACCGAAGGCGGTTGGACGATTACTTGTCCGATTTTGCGCGGATTGATAACAGAAGCCGACACGATTGATGAAATTGTGCCGAATGTAACGGATGCGCTTGAGGCTTTGATTGAAGGTTACGAAGAAATGAATTTGCCTTTGCCGGAAGTATTGCAGCCGATGAATCGGAACGCGCCGTTTTTGACCGATACGATAATACAGTTGAGAGCGGCGTGAAATATCGGGAAGTTACAAAAAAATTGAAAGAACTCGGCTGTATCGAATTGGCGAATAAAAGAAAAGGTTCGCATCGCAATTGGTATAACCCAAAAGCAAAAATGGTCGTGCCTGTTCCCATGCCTGATTGGGGAAGCAAAGATTTGAAAAGCGGAACGATTCGCGGAATCGTAAAAGGTTTAGAATTGGATTGGGAAGAATTTAAGAGAGCATAAAAGGAAAAAATTATGAAAGAAGCAGTTATCGTATCAGCCGTGCGGACGGCTGTCGGAAAAGCACCGAAAGGGACTTTAAAAAATACTCGTCCCGATGATTTGGGCGCGGCGGCAATTGCAGAAGCCGTCAAGCGCGTAGAAAACCTGGACGTTTCGCAAATTGACGATGTTGTGATGGGCTGTGCATTTCCCGAAGCCGAGCAAGGGATGAATGTCGCCCGAACCTGCGCGATTGAAGCCGGATTGCCGGTTGAAGTTTCGGCGATGACGGTTAATCGTTACTGCTCATCAGGTTTGCAGACGATTGCGCTGGCGGCGGACAGAATCCGCACGGGCGGCGCAGAAATTATTGTCGCGGGCGGTTTGGAAACGATGTCAATGATTCCGATGGGTGGCAACGTCGTGCGTCCGAATCCGAAGATTGTTGATAATTATCCGGATTATTATTTAAATATGGGTTTGACCGTCGAAAATCTGGCGAAGAAATATGAAATCACGCGCGAGCAGGCAGACGAATTTTCGCTGCAATCGCACCAAAAAGCGGCAGCGGCGATTAAAGAAGGCAGATTTAAAGATGAAATCATGCCGTTCACAGTTACGGTTGACGAACTCGACGAGAAAGGTCGTGTGCGGCGCAAAGAAGTTGTTTTCGACACGGACGAAGGCGTGCGTTACGACGCTTCAATGGAAGGCTTGGCAAAATTGAAACCGGTTTTTCACGCGAAAGGTAGGGTGACGGCGGGCAATTCTTCGCAGATGTCGGACGGCGCGGCGGCGGCTGTAGTGATGTCTTTGGAAAAGGCTGAAGAATTAGGTTTGAAACCGCTCGCGCGTTTTGTCGCATATGCAACCGCCGGATGTTTGCCGGAAGAAATGGGCATCGG
>JACCYR010000328.1 GCA_013696385.1 Acidobacteriota bacterium | reverse complement strand
TTTGCAGTTCGGGCGGCTTCACCCAAAATTTGAGTTACTTCCGCCGCAGTTAAATTTGAGCCGCCGACGATTGGAAAACGATTACTCGTTTCTCCCGGCACGCCATTTAAGGCAGCAGGAGTAAATGCCGAAGGCTGTGTCGGGCGTATCATTCTCGTAACCATACCGGGCAAATTTGAAAAAGGAATCTGCGCCGGAGCAAGCGGAGTCGGAACATTGGAATACGGAAATCTGATGCCTGCTACCAAAATATTGTCGGCACGAATCAAAGCCGGCGGTTCATAACCGCGCGAAGCCGAAACAGCAACTATTTCTTCAAACGGCTGGTCATTATCATATGGTTCGCGGTCAACCGTATAAAGTCCGTCGCCTTCGATGCCCACGCCTCCGACAGCCTTTCCATTTTTATAAAGCGGAATTCCGCCGGGATCTCCCGAAAGACCAAGCGGCAAACCCGAAACAGCCACATCGGAACACGCCAGAGAAGAAAACTGAACACCGTAAAGCGGACCGCCCTCACGAAAATCAATTGTCGGCGGAAAATGTTCTTGAATAATAAAACCAGCGGTGCGCGTGGTAAAAGCATTGCCGTCGGTTCCAAACAGAGAAGCAGTTCCAGCTTTTGAAATTGCCGCAAAGGTTGCAGGAACACTAACGCCTTCGAGTCCCTGCCCGTTTGCGCCGACACTGCGGACTTGCGTTGACATCGGTGCGCCGGTCATCACAAAAATGCCGACTACGTTTCCTTCATGGTCGGTAACCGCGACCGTAACTTTCTGATTTAGGGAAACCGAAGCAGAAACGGCTTGGGCAATAACGGTTTGGACATCAGAAATCGTTAAAACCTCCTGCGCCTTACCTAAAACTGCGCCGCAAAGCAAACAAACTGCACAAAAAAACGAACAGAAAAGGTTTCGATATAACACTCGTTCCGTAATTTTCACATTTTTCTCCCAGAAATGTCTTAACTCAGTAACCAGCAGTCAAAATATATTAATTTTAATTCATACACTTAATCAATAATTTAGTCAACAAAATTTATTAAGTCAACGACATTTCTTTCAACGAATTTTATAAACAATTTTTCCGCCGACAATTGTTGCAATCGCCGCGCCGGTAAATTTCCAATTATTAAATGGCGAATTGCGCGATTTTGATCTGGTTTCACTAATTTTATAAGTCCATTCCAGTTCAGGGTCGAGAATTGTAACATCGGCAATTGAACCGGCTTTTAATGTTCCTCGATTTTTCAGACGTAAAATCTTTGCCGGATTTGCCGAGCAGAGTTCAACAAATTTGACCAAATCAATAATTCCTTTGTGAACTAATTCGTTAAAAGCCAAACCGACAGCCGTTTCGAGTCCGGTAATACCAAAAGGCGCACGGTCGTATTCGAGTGCTTTTTCATCGGCGTGATGCGGCGCGTGGTCGGTAGCAATCGCGTCAATCGTGCCGTCTTTAATGGCTTCTAAAATTGCTTCGAGGTGTTCTTCGCTTCTAAGTGGCGGCGACATTTTTGTATTTGTGTCGTAACCTTCAACCATTTTGTCGGTCAGTGTAAAATGATGCGGCGTAACTTCGCAAGTTACATTTATATTTTCATTTTTGGCGCGGCGGACAATTTCAATCGCGCCTTTTGTCGAGATATGCGCGATGTGAACGTGCGCTCCGGTTTCCTTTGCCAAAATTATATCGCGCACCGCGTCCAAATCTTCCGCCAAAGCAGGCATTCCTTTGAGTCCAAGCAGAAGCGAAATTTTTCCTTCGTGCATCACGCCGCCGCTCGACAGAGATTTGTCTTCGCAATGGTCAATAATCGGCAAATCAAAATCCTTCGCATATTCCATCGCCCGTCGCATCATCCCGGCACTCGGAACGGATCGCCCGTCATCGGAAACGGCAACCGCACCCGCCGCCTTCATCTCGCCCATTTCCGCTAGTTCCGCCCCGTCTGAACTTTTTGTAATCGCGCCGACCGGAAAAACATTTGCAAGTCCTGCGCGTTCCGCCTGCTCAATCATATAGCGCGTAATTGCCGCATTATCGTTAACTGGATTCGTGTTCGGCATCGGACAAACGCTCGTAAAACCGCCCATAACCGCCGCCGCACAACCCGACGCAATCGTTTCCTTGTGTTCCTGTCCCGGCTCGCGCAGATGAACGTGCAAATCAATAAATCCGGGCGCGACAATCATTCCGCTCGCATCAAAAACTTCCGCGTCTGCGGGCGCAGTTTCGTTTTGACTGAGCCAGACGGCAATCTTTCCGTCTTCGATAAGCAGATTTTTTCCGCTGTTTTGATTTTCCTTTGGGTCAATCAAATGACCGCCCTTGATTAAAAGTTTCATTACTTAAGCAGTTTGCAATTCTTTTTTCTTTAATTTTTCTGCCAAAGCTGTGAGAAACTCGTCATCATCGAGCAATTTCTTTGCCGTTTCATCAATTTCCGCTTTTTTCTCTACTAAATCGCGTTCCATAATTGTGCGGAGTTCATTGTTGATTTGCGTTTGATACGACGCGGAATGCGGACTTTCGGCGCGTTTGCGAAAATGGTGGACAACATCGGCATCGAGGCAAATGTTAATTCGCATTTTTGCTTCTTTCGGGTTAAAATTTGGATGCCTTTCTTGAAAGCCGCCGCGTG
>JACCYR010000395.1 GCA_013696385.1 Acidobacteriota bacterium | reverse complement strand
TCTGCGGGTTAATCACAGTGCCGATGAATTTGTGAATGGCACGTCGCATATTAACGGCATCGAAAGTTTTTGGTCGTCTGCCAAACGACGCTTGCAAAAATTCAATGGAGTCTCGCAACAGACTTTTATTTGCAACAGACCAGAATCGGAATATCGTTTTAATCATTGCAAGAAAAATCTGTTTCGATTATTGTTAAAATTACTTGAGCGGTATCCGCATCTAACTACTTTTGCTACCATAGACCCTTAAAAATTATAAATCTTACGCTAAATCTAACATATTCTTTATGCCTTGTCGGGAAAAATAGCTTCGTGCGCGATGTGTGTCTTTGACAATCTGCGCTTTGAGTTCTTCAATGTCGTTAAATTTTCTTTCATCGCGGAGGCGGTGCAGAAAGCGAACGCGCAAAACGTCGCCGTAAAGGTCGCCGTCGAAATCGAAAATATAAGATTCAATCGAAGGCTCTCGGTTGGCTGTAAATGTCGGACGCACCCCAACATTTGTGATGCTTCGCCGCCATTTGCCATCAATCAAATTTGCCGTCGCGTAAACGCCAAATTTTGGAATGACGCGATTGTGCGGATGCAGATTTGCTGTCGGGAAACCGATTGTCCGCCCGCGCTGGTCGCCGCGCACTATTTGACCTTCCACGCCGTAAGGTCTGCCGAGCATTCGCCGCGCAAGATTTACTTTTCCATCAGCTAAAAGTTGGCGGATTTTCGATGAAGAAATGCGTTGACCACGCAAAGTTACTTCCTCTACTTCGTCGGCAAAGAAACCGAGTTCCGCGCTCATTTTTCGCAAAAGTTCGATATTGCCGCCGCGATTTTTCCCGAAAGCGAAGCCTTTGCCGAGATAAACTTCCTTTGCCTGCAAGCGTTCGTGGACGATTTCGCGCAAGAATGTTTCCGCTTTCTGATTGGCAAATTCCCGGTTAAAACGAATGACAATCATCTGTTCAATTCCCAAAACTTCAAACGCAGCAAGGCGTTGGTCGAGCGTTTGAAGAAGCGGCGGAGCGGATGCGGGATGCAAAACGGCGCGTGGATGCGGGTCAAACGTAATAACTGTCGGAACGGCATTGACTGCTTCTGCGCGTTTGACAACCGTTTGCATAATGCGCTGGTGTCCAAGATGCAGACCGTCGAAAACGCCTAAAGTCAAAACCGTCGGGCGCGAGATATTTGCGTTTTCAGTGCCGTGAAAAATTTTCATTTTAAATTGTGTAGTAAAATAATTTTGGCTCGCTGCCTTCTAGATGTGCCAACGTCTTCGGACGCGCCTCTAGAGTTAGATAAGCAACGAGTCTTGATTTACTCATCAGTAACAATCAACTCATCATAAGCAAAATGCACGTTGTCGGGAAGCAATTGTTTATCGCGCTCATACAAAACATCGTGATTTAAGTGAGTTAGAAATGCGCGTTTCGGCTTGATTTTTTCAATGTATTCGAGTGCTTCGTTTAAGCTGAGATGCGTTGGATGTAGTTTGAGTCTGACGCAGTCCAAAACCAAAACGTCCAAATCCTGAAGTCCGTTAATCGTTTCGTCGGAAATAAAATTCAAATCCGTCGCGTAGGCAAAATCGTTAAAGCGATAAGCGATGACGGGAAGTTTGCCGTGAATAACTTCAAGCGGCGTAACGTGCAAATTTTTGCCGATGCAGAAAGGCGCGTTTTTTGTAACTATGTGCGGAATCAGTTGCGGCAGTCCGCCGCCGAAATGCGTCGGCTCGAAAATATACTGAAAAATGCGGCGCAAATCCGTCCACGCGATTTCGTCAGCATAAATACCCATCGCGCCGTAGCGAAAATTAAGCGGGCGAATATCGTCAAGTCCGAAAACGTGGTCAACGTGGCAGTGCGTAATCAAAACCGCGTCGAGATGTTTGATGTTGGCGCGAAGTGCTTGCTGGCGAAAATCAATCGAAGTGTCAACGAGAATCGTTTTGCCGCCGTGTTCAAGCAAAATCGAAACACGCAGACGCTTGTCCTTCGGATTATCCGAAAGACAAGTTTCGCAATCGCAACCAATTGACGGCACTCCGGTTGATGTTCCCGTTCCGAGAAAAGTTAATTTCATAAAGAAGTTGACTGAGTTTGCCGAGTTGACTGAAAGTTTGCCGAGTTAATGAATTTTTTAAACTCAATCAACTCGGCAAACTTTCAGTCAACTTAGCCAACTATTTCTTCCCTAAAATATCCTGCGCCGAAAACTTCTGCGCGGCTTGCGCTTTGAGTTTTTCTTCCGTAGCTCGCGTCAGAGCAACGAATTGCATCTGCAAATCGGAAAGCAATCCGTCAAGCAATCGTTTTTCCTGCGCGTGCAGATTGCCTTCGGTTTTTTCGCGGAGCATCGCCAAAACATCAACCCAATACTTCCCTGTTTCCAAATCAACCGTGCGTTGTCCGGTTGCCGGATGCGGCATTGCGCCAAGCGCGGCGGCGGCTTGCGAAGCAAGCGTCGTCAAAAAATTAACAAAACTCGCCGGGTCATCTGCGCCCGGAAAATCTTCCATCTCAAAACCTTCTTCTTCGGCTTCGGCTTGCACCTGTTTCTCGACGGAGGCGTTATTATAGGTTTCAACCGTTTCTTGGTTCGGTTCATAAATCGGAGTTTCTTCCTTTTTCGGCTTTTCCGTTTCCA
>JACCYR010000394.1 GCA_013696385.1 Acidobacteriota bacterium | reverse complement strand
ACTCTGTATACTTTAACATTTACCAAGTTTATCTGTTTTTCGTTATTTCCTATAATGTCTAATGTTATCCGTCTTGAAATCTATAATGAAAAAAATCAGTCTGTTTGCCGTATGTCTTCCGGCTGCATTTCTGCTTTCTGCTGACGTTATTGAAGCGCGAGCCAAACCCATTTTCCTGCTTCAGGTCGTGCAAAACCGAAACACTAGCAATTGGAAATTAAAATAATTTATGAAAGCATACGAAATAAACGAATTTGGGATAGATAATCTGACTTTGACGGAACGTGAAAAGCCCGAAACGAAAGCAACCGAAGTTCTTGTTAAATTTCACGCTGCGTCTTTGAATTACCGCGACTTGATGATGGTTAAAGGCGTGTATAATCCGAAACTGAAAACGCCTTTAGTTCCATTGTCGGATGGCGCGGGTGAAGTCGTCGCAGTTGGCGAATCGGTTACGAAATGGGAAGTTGGCGACCGCGTTTGCCCGATTTTTATGCAAGGCTGGCTTGACGGCGCGATTGATGTTACAAAGGCGCGAACCGCACTCGGCGGCGATATTGACGGCTGTTTGCGCGAGTTTGGCTTATTCAGCGAAAACGGTCTGGTGAGAATTCCCGACCATTTAAGTTATCAAGAAGCGGCGACTTTGCCGTGCGCGGCGGTTACGGCTTATAACGCGCTTTATGTTTCGGGAATGATAAAACCGGCTGAAACAATTTTGCTTCAAGGCACGGGCGGAGTTTCAATTTTCGCTCTGCAATTTGCAAGCGTTTACGGCTGTCGAACAATTATCACTTCTTCGAGCGATGAAAAATTGCAGCGAGCCAGAGAACTTGGCGCGAATGAAACAATAAATTATAAAGAACGCGAAGATTGGGACAAAGCGGTTTTGGAATTGACGGAAAAATGCGGCGTTGACCACATCGTTGAAGTCGGCGGCGCGGGAACAATGCAGAAATCTTTGAATGCCGTAAAAATGGGCGGACACATCGCGGTTATCGGCGTTTTGGCGGGCAAAGGCGAATTTAATCCGACTTCGATTTTGATGAAAGCCGTCAAAATGCAGGGAATTTTTGTCGGCTCGCGGCAGATGTTCGAGCAGATGAATCTGATGCTTTGCCAGCACAATCATTTGAAGCCGGTCATTGATAAAGTTTTTGAATTTAACGAAGTGAAAGACGCGCTCAAATATATGGAAAGCGGCTCGCATTTCGGCAAAATTGTGGTGAAAGTTAATTAACTTAAGTAATCGTGCTTGAATTGTATGTGCATGTTTTGAGTTCCAACTAAAGGTTGGTTAAAAGAGGAAAAATTATGAACAGAGTTACCGAACCGAGAAAAATAATAATACCGGACGAATGGGAAAACTTTTTGAAGGAATTTTCGAAGCGAAACCGCGAACGCCGCGCCCGTTTTCAGATATTTACCAACGGCGAAATGAACGAAGAAGAGCAGGAAGCTCATCTTGAAAACGTAAGTTTGGAAAAGAGAAACGGCGAAAATCAAATTGATGTTGTGCGGATTGATAAAGCCGATGAAAAAAACGAAAAGATGACCGACACGATTAAAAATGTTCACGGCATCGTTGTTCAATATGAAACGGACGGGAGCGAAAATGTTTTGGAACTGCGGGACGACAGGGGAAAACTGACGAGTTTGCGTTTTGAATCGAAACTTGACGGAGTTTCGTAAAACAATGGAAAAAAGAAAATTTGGAAAAACCGATATGCAGGTTTCCGTGCTTGGTTTTGGCGGTGCGGAAATCGGGCAAGGCGCAACACAGGAGAATGTTACCGAATTACTTAACGCGGCTCTGGACGCGGGTTTGAATGTGATTGATACGGCGGCGGCTTATTGGGCAAGTGAAAAGATGATTGGCAGAGCCGTTGGGAAACGCAGAAAAGAGTTTTATCTTTTGTCGAAATGCGGCGCGCTCGACGGTTTCACGCGCTCGGATTGGACGAAAAAGGGAATTTTGGAAACGATTGGACATAGTTTGCGAAATTTGAAAACTGATTATCTCGACATCGCGCAACTGCATAGCTGTTCAGCCGAAGAATTACGGCGCGGCGAGGTTATTGAAGGCTTGCAACGCGCACAGGAAAAAGGCTACACGCGCTACATCGGTTATTCGGGCGACAATCAAGACGCACGAACGGCGATTGAAATGGACGTTTTCGACTCTTTGCAGACTTCGGTTTCGATTGCCGACCAAATCGAAATTGATTCGAACATACCGTTTGCTGCTGAAAAACAAATGGGCGTGATTGCCAAACGTCCGATTGCCAACGCCGTTTTTCGGCATTCCAATAAACCGGACGATTCGTATGTTCACGAGTATTGGGAACGGATTCAAAAACTAAAATACGATTTTTTGAATAAAAGTTTGGAAGAATCAATCGCCACAGCTCTGCGTTTTACGCTTTCAATTCCGGGCGTTGACACGATGATTGTCGGCACAACAAAGTCGGGACGTTGGAGCGAAAACGCACAATTGATTAAAGAAGGCAAACTGTCAGATGAAGAATTTGAAGCGATTCGCAACCGTTGGAAAGAAGTTTCAGAGAGCAGTTGGATTGGAATGACGTGAAGGAAATCAGCCGCGAACAAACACGAAAAAAACTGAAAGTAAATTTTTCTTATGGCAAAAACAAAAGCATTGGCAAAAACCGAAAAGAAAATTTTAATTACAGGCGGAACTGGTTTTCTCGGAACGCACATTGTCCGCGAATTTCTCGACAAAGGCGAGAAAAATCTGCGCGTAATGGCATCAAGCAGCGTGCCTGTTTGGATGAAAGACGCGGGCGTTGAAGCGTTTGAAGGTTCGGTAACAAGCAGAAACGATGTTGCCAAAGCGGTCAAAAATGTTTCCGCGATTTATCATCTGGCAGGAAAAGTTTCACGCGACAACGACGACGCGGCGGCGATGAACAAAGTTCACGTTGAAGGCACGCGGATTTTATGCGAGGCGGCAAAAGAAGCAAAAGTCAAAAC
>JACCYR010000307.1 GCA_013696385.1 Acidobacteriota bacterium | reverse complement strand
ATAACGTCGAAAAATATTATCGTGATGCGCGAATTACAACCATTTACGAAGGCACGAGCGAGATTCAACGCATCGTCATTTCACGCGGAATTTTGAAGCAATGATTAAATTAAAACTTTCTCATTTTGTACAGAAGCCTGCACGAAGTAAGGGCAAACATCACACTCGACAAGTGCGTGTTTCCGCATTTTTATTTTCTTTGCTGTTATTTGTTTTTTGTGTGAACAGCATTTATCCGCATCCGGCGTAGGGAATTGTTGTTGATTCGCACAAACAAGTTTATTTCAGCGACCTTGAAACAATTTTCCAAATTGATTCGCAAGGGAAGTTGACAATTTTTCGGGCAGGCGTAAGCGGCAGGCACGTTCACGACCTTTCGATTGATGCCGACGGAAATATCTATGGTTTAGACAACACTTATAATCCGCAAACGCAAACATATCCGCGCTCGATTTGGAAAATGTCGCCCGCCGGTGAATTTACGTATATTGTTCGGCTGACCGACAATTTGCCGCTTGGAATGAGCATTTGGCGCGATTTTGACGGAAATACATATTTGGTTGAACCTTACAACAACGAAAGACGAGAAACTAAAATAATCAAACGCACGCCCGACGGCAAAACGAGTCTTTTCGCGGGCGGAAAATACGGTTATCTCGACGGGCAAAAAGACAAAGCCGAGTTCAGCGTGATTACGGATATGGCTTTTGGACGAGACAACGCAATTTATTTAACCAATGACGATAAAGTCAGAAAAATAGACAAATTCGGAATGGTTTCGACAATCTACCGCGCCGATGTGCCAACCAAAAATAAGCAAAACCCCGAACCTTTCGCCAGACTTTTCGGTTTAACGGTTGACGAGCAAAACAACGTCTTGGCTGCCGATTTTTACAATCGCCGACTTTTAAAATAAGTCCCGACGACAAAGTTTCGACAATTCTCGCTGCCGAAAAAGATTGGTCGCCGATTGGCGTGGCGGCAAACGGTGATGAAGTTTATGTTTTGGAAGCAAGACCGTATTCTTCTGCCCAACACGCTGGAAATCGTGTTTTAAAAATTTCCCCCGGCGGTAAATGGGCGATTGTCGCAAACTTGGAAGACATGAAGAAAACAAGCGATTTATCAAACACAAACAACAATTCATTACTAAAAACAAATAAGTTAGCTTCAACTGACAATTCCGTTTTTAAAAAGATTCCGCTAATTTTATTGAGCATTATCGGCGTGGTAATTGCCGGTTTTGCGGCATTTTTTATTTTTGCAAAGAAAAAATACTAATAAGCCCGCGCAAAGACGACTCTTTGTTTTGACGGGTTGCCCGAATAAACGTCCATGCCGTCTTCTTCCGCTTCATCAAAAGGAATACAACGAATCGTCGCTTTTGTTTCGGCTTTGATTGCTTCTTCTGTTTCCACAGTTCCGTCCCAATGCGCCAAAATGAAGCCGCCTTTTTCGATTTGCGCTTGAAATTCTTCCCAAGTGTCAACGCGAAAAGTATTTTGTTCACGAAACTTTAAGGCTTTTTGGTAAATGTTTTGCTGAATTTCGCCGAGCAAATCTTTGATATAATTGGCAATTCCTTCAATCGGGCGAGATTCTTTTGATAATTGGTCGCGCCGCGCAACTTCGATTGTGCCATTTTCCAAATCACGCATTCCGATTCCCAACCGCACGGGAACGCCGCGCAATTCGTATTCGGCGAATTTATAGCCGGGTTTGTATTTGTCGTCCGTGTCGTATTTGACCGAAATTCCGCCTGCTTTTAATTCTTTGATTACCGGTTCAATCCTCTCGGAAATTTTTTGCAAATCTTCTTCAACGCGATAAATCGGCACAATCACGACTTGAATCGGCGCAAGGCGCGGCGGCAAAACCAAACCGTTATCGTCAGAATGCGCCATCACGAGTGCGCCCATCAAACGAGTCGAAACGCCCCAAGACGTTCCCCAAACGTATTCGAGCGTGTTTTCTTTGTTGACGAACTGCACGTCAAAAGCCTTTGCAAAATTTTGACCTAAAAAGTGCGAAGTTCCCGATTGCAAGGCTTTTCCGTCCTGCATTAACGCTTCGATGCACAGCGTATCAACCGCGCCGGCAAAGCGTTCTGTTTCAGTCTTCGCGCCTTTGATAACCGGCATCGCCATAAAATTTTCCGCAAATGTCGCATAAACATCGAGCATCTGCCGCGTTTCGCTTCGCGCTTCTTCTTCCGTCGCGTGCGCGGTGTGTCCTTCCTGCCAGAGAAATTCGGCGGTACGCAGGAAAACACGAGTTCGCATTTCCCAACGCACGACGTTTGCCCATTGGTTTATAAGCAGCGGCAAATCGCGCCACGATTGAACCCATGTTTTGTATGTGTTCCAAATGACGGCTTCCGAAGTTGGGCGGACAATGAGTTCTTCTTCGAGTTTTGAATTTTCGTCAACGATTAACTTACCTTTCTCATTCGGATCTGCTTTAAGGCGATAATGCGTTACGACGGCACATTCTTTGGCAAAACCTGCGGCGTGTCCTTCTTCTTTTTCGAGAAAACTCTTCGGCACAAACAACGGAAAATAAGCGTTCTGATGACCTGTTTCCTTAAACATATCGTCCAAAGCGCGTTGCATCTTTTCCCAAATTGCGTAGCCGTAGGGTTTTATCACCATACAACCGCGCACGGCTGAATTTTCCGCCAAATCCGCCCGTTTGACAATTTCGTTATACCATTCCGAATAATTTTCTGACCTTTTTGGAAGTATTTTGCTCATATAATTTTTTGTGTGAAACAGAAATGATAAAGCAAAATGGCTCACATAACAATTTTACAAAATTGCTTTCTTCAATTTATGTTTTATAATGTTTCGTGTGCTGAATTACTTTCTATGAGCGATTTTAAGCTAAACTTCCAAGATACAAAAACAGCCTTTGCCGATAAATCCGATGCCGAACTTGAAAAAAAGTATTGGCTTTTTAAGTTGATGAACTCGCCTTTTTTGACCAGTCTTGGCACAAAATCAACCGCGCTTGCTCTGCGTTTGGGCTTGCCGATAAAAAATTTGGTGAAAAACACGATTTTCCGGCAGTTTTGCGGCGGCGAAACGATTGAAGAATGTCAGCCGACAATCGAAAAACTCGGCAGCTCAAATATCGGGACAATTTTGGATTATTCGGTTGAAGGAAAATCCGCCGATGAAGATTTTGAACGCACCAAAGACGAAACGATTCTCAACCTTAAACGTGCAAAAAATGATGGCAAAATTCCATTTGCGGTTTTCAAAGTGACGGGCATTGCGCCGCTTGGAACATTGGAAAAAGTCAGCGCAAACAAAAAACTCGATGCCAAGGGAAACGCTAAATGGCACAGAACAAACCGGCGTGTTAACGAAATTTGCGAATTTGCCCATTCCATCGAGCAGCCGATATTTATTGATGCGGAAGAATCTTGGATACAAAACGCGATTGACCGGCTGGCAACTGAAATGATGGAAAAATACAATGTGGAAAAGCCGATTGTATTTAACACAATTCAACTTTACCGAACCGACCGGCTCGAATTTCTCATAAAATCACACCAAGAAGCCAAAGAAAAACGCTATATTTTAGCGGTCAAACTTGTGCGCGGCGCGTATCTCGAAAAAGAACGCGAAAGAGCCAAGAAAATGAATCATGAATCGCCGATTCAGTCGAGCAAAGAAGCGACCGACCGCGATTACGATTTGGCGGTTAATTATTGTCTGGAAAATATCGAAGACATTGCTTTTGTCGCCGGAACGCATAACGAAAAAAGCGTTCAACTGCTCGCTCAAAAAATGCAGGAAAAGGGAATTTCGCCCAATCATCCACACGTTTTTTTCTCGCAGCTTTATGGAATGAGCGATAATCTTTCCTACATTTTAGCGGACAACAACTATAATGTTTCTAAATATGTGCCGTATGGTCCGGTTACGGATGCGCTGCCGTATCTGATTCGGCGGGCAAAGGAAAATACTTCCGTGATGGGACAAATGAGCCGCGAACTCGATTTAATTGATAAGGAATTGAAACGCAGAAAGATTTAACAGTCAACAGTTATCAGTCAACAGTCAACAAACTGCAACTGATAACTGATAACTGTTGACTGATAACTGAAATTATGTTTTGTCTAAATTGCGGTAAAGCTGACCAAACAGAAAATACATATTGCCGAAGTTGCGGCGAATTTTTGCCGGATTTAAGTAAAAATTCGTCAATTATTTTTGGCGGCAGTACGCCACAGCAAACGGCAAACATTATTGGCGGCATAAGCCTCGTTTCTTCTATTTTCTCTTTGTTTGTAGGGTGTTGGTTATATATTACCGGTTTTAATATTCCGATAGTTATTTATCTCGCGGCGGCACTTCTGATTTGTAACTCAATATGGAGTGCTTCTAATTTCCTTATGGTTCAAAAACTGGCTAAACGCTTAAATCCTAATAAACAAAAGTTAAATTCTCAAAATGAAATAACAGAAGATAATTTTTCACAGCAAAAAGTTTTGCCAACTGCTGATTTAGAAAATTTTTTGCCAATCAGCGTTACGGAAAACACAACCAAACATTTATCGGAAAAAGTAAAACGCTCATCTCAAACCGAGTAATAATCTTACGGAAAGGTCGGAAACTTCGCGGTTCGCGCTTGTTTTCCATTCTTCAAAAGTCGTCAATTCATTCTTATTTAACGATTCGTTTTTCATTCGCGCCACTTGTGTGCTTTCAAAAGCGCGGTTTGTCAGCGCGAGATGCGGATAATTGATAGTTAAATTGTTTGAATTTTCCAAAGCTAAATCCGCCGAATCAATGTCGAGAAACATTTCGTTATACGCCGCTAGATGCCAAACTTTACCTTCGTCGGTTTCTTCGATTGCCAAAATTCGCAAAAGTCCGTACGCGCTTTCGATTTGAAAAATTAAAAAATCACCGGCTTGAAAATTTCGGGACACAATTTTTCTCCAAATGATTTTATTTCTTCGTAACAATCACCGGCAAATTTTTCGCCGCGAATTGCTTGTTAAATTCCGCGATGTCTTCTGCTTTGAGTTTTGCCAGACGTGCGAGTTGCGCGTCAATTTTCGCCGTCAAGTCGTTATAAACCAGATATGATTGCGTGGTTGGCGGGTCGTCGGAACTATCAACCGACGCGCCGAGCGAGGCAAGTTTGTTGTTTAATTTTATCGGAAAATTCAGCGCGTCCTGCGAACTCTTGATTTTTGTCTGCATCAATTCTTCTTCAATCGCCGTTAGCTGTTTGGAAATTTCACGCGCTTTGTCAGCCAAAGCTTTCTGTTCGGGCAGTTTTATTCTTTTTGCCACATTTTCAAGCTGCCCGCCAACATCTCGAATTTCCAAAATCGCGTTGTGCGTTTCGGAAAGTTTGTCGTTTATTTTCGACATCAAATCAAACTGTTTGGCGAAATCTTCCGGTGTCGTTGAAAGGCGTGGATCAGCTTTGACGGTGAAAGATTCGGTTGAAACAGGCTTGCCGTCAACGCTTAGACGCGCCCCGTAATTGCCCGGCATCACCCGCGCACCGGCAAGTGAGCCACCCCACAGAATCAAGCCCGGAACGGTTACGGCATTCGGTTGCCGAAAGTTCCAAACAAAAGTATTCAATCCGGCTTCGGTTGGAAGCGGCGGTTCGGGATTCGGCGGCGAGATGTTCGGTTCAGGCGAAGTCGGTTGATTCGGCGTTGTCGGTTCGGGTTTTTTGCTGAATTTGCGGATGACTTTGCCGCTTGCGTCAAGAAATTCCAGAGTAATTTCTTTGGTCGCTTTTTCCTTCAGATAATAATTGACAATCACGCCGTTTGACGGGTTGCGTCCGACGGTTGCCGTCGGCGGAATCGGAAAACCGCCGCCCGCCGTGCGGTAAGCGTCTTCGGGTTTGAACAGATAAACGTCGGCTTTTTGTGCCTCTGATAATTGATAAATAATCGGCAGATTGTCCAGAACATAAAAAGCGCGTCCCTGCGTGGCGACAACCAAATCCTTTTCGCGTTTGTGAATCGCCAAATCCGTAACGGGAACAATCGGCAGATTAAGTTGCAGAGATTGCCAATTTGCGCCGTCGTTTGCCGAATAATAAATGCCGCGTTCCGTTCCCGCGTAGAGAAAACCGCGCTTGTTCGGGTCTTCGATAATAACTCTCGTAAAATGATTTTCGGGAATGCCGCTGACGATTTTTTTCCAACTCTTGCCGTAATCATTTGTCTTATAAAGATACGGTTTCACATCGTCGTTTTTATAATTGGTTGCGGCAAAATAAGCCGTTCCCGCGTCGAATGGCGAAGCGCGGATTTGATTTATTTGAATCCATTCGGGCAAAACTTTCGGCGTTACATTTTTCCAATTTTGCCCGTTGTCTTGGCTGACTTGAACTAAGCCGTCGTCGCTTCCCGTCCAGATTACGCCTTGTTTGACGCTAGATTCGTCCATCGCAAAAATCGTGTCGTAGTATTCGATGCTCGTGTTGTCCTGCGAAATCGGACCGCCCGAAGATTTTTGACGAGATTTGTCATTGCGCGTCAAATCGGGCGAAATCGCCTGCCAAGATTGTCCTTCGTCCATTGACCGAAACAAAACATTTGCCGCCGCGTAAAGCGGATATTTGCCGTCGGTTTGATGCGGCGAAAACATAATCGGGAAACTCCATTGAAAGCGATATTTGTAATCTTCCGCGCCCGCGCCCATCGGATTGTCGGGATACGGATTGACATCTCGAAACTGTCCGGTTTTGTGATTATAGCGCGTCAAATATCCGTCATAACTTCCCGCAAAAACGATATTTGAATCAGTCGGAAGCGGAGCAATCCAGCCGGATTCGCCGCCACCGACATCAAACCAATCGCGCTCGGTAATCGCAAAATCATCGGAACGGCTGGCGATTCGCACGGTTGAATTATCCTGCTGCGCGCCGTAAATATTATAGGGAAAATCGTTGTCGAGCGCGACGCGGTAAAACTGCGCGGTCGGTTGGTCTTGCTCCGTCCACATTTCGCCGCCGTTGGCAGTTACATTCGCGCCGCCGTCGTTGCCGTTTATCATCCGCTTTGCGTCATTCGGCGCAATCCAAAGGTCGTGATGGTCGCCGTGCGGAGCGCGAATCGTCGTGAAATTTCGTCCGCCGTCAATTGATTTGTGAAACTGCACGTTCAAAACATAAACCGTGTTTTCGTTTTCCGTGTCGGCATAAACACGATTAAAATACCACGGACGTTGTTTGATGTTTGCATTATCGCTGACTTTTTGCCAAGTTTCGCCGCCGTCGTCCGAACGGAAAAGCCCGCCTTCTTTGGCTTCGACCATTGCCCACAAGCGATTTGCATTAACAGGCGAAACCGCGATGTTGATTTTGCCAAGAACGCCTGTCGGCAAACCTTTATTTCTGGAAATTTCCGTCCAAGTATCGCCGCCGTCAATTGATTTGAACAAACCGCTGCTATCGCCGCCGCTGTCCATTCGGTAAGGTTTGCGGCTGATTTGCCAAAACGCCGCATACAACGTATTTGGATTTGTCGGGTCAATAACAAAATCGCTCGCGCCTGTTTCAGCATTGCGATAGAGAATCTTTTCCCAAGTTTTGCCGCCGTCTTTCGTGCGAAAAATTCCGCGCTGTTCATTATTTCCCCAAAGATGTCCAATCGCGGCGACATAAACAATATCGGGATTTTTCGGATGAATGCACACCCGCGAGATTTGCTGCGTGTCGGTTAAACCGATATTTTTCCAAGTTTTGCCCGCGTCAATTGATTTATAAACGCCGTCGCCGCTTGAAACATTGCCGCGCACAGTTTCTTCGCCCATTCCGACATAAATTATATTTGTGTCCGAATCCGCGACATCAATCGCGCCGACCGAGCCGGTTTTGAAAAATCCGTCAGAAATATTCTGCCAATTTACGCCGCCGTCAATTGTTTTCCAAACACCGCCGCCCGTCGCGCCGAAATAATAAATATTCGGCTGCGTCGTAGTGCCTTCAACCGCGCCAACGCGCCCGCCGCGAAAAGGTCCGATGAGGCGATATTGGAAATTCTTGAGCGGCTCATTTATCTTTTGAGCAGCTACGGCAATTGCTGGAATTTTCGGTGTCGGCGAAGTTTCCGGCGAAGGAGCAAAACGCGGAGTCGGTGTTGACGTTTGAGCATAACCCGGAACAAAAAAGATAATTGAAAACAAGACGGCTAAAATCGTTGACGATTTTAAATACATTTTGGACATTTTAGATTTACCTGTTAAATTCAATTTGGAATTAGAAGTTCTACGGAAAACTTAAAGGAATGTTTCGGAAAAAGCAAACATTAATAAATAATATGGATAGAGAAATTGATTATAAAGCAATGTTAAATGTTGCTATCGAAGAAGCAAGGCAGGGATTATCCGAAGGCGGTATTCCAATCGGCGCGGCATTATTTGATAAAACGGGAAATCT
>JACCYR010000287.1 GCA_013696385.1 Acidobacteriota bacterium | reverse complement strand
CCGGCATAATGCGGTGTTTTGTCTTTGATAAAAGAATCTTTGCGGGGTTTTTAACAAATCAAAGACGGAACTTAAAATTTATCAAGGGCGTATGACTTGCCGTAAGTAAATTCATTTTACCGCAAATTTTAATCTTTCAGAGGGAATAATTTTATATGTCATTTTTTTTATTAGCGTTGCCAGTGTTTTTGTCGCTTGTTTCAGCCGACGCGCAAACCGTGAAAGTTGCCGCCGCGCCGAACGCAATTTATATTGAAAAAACAGCCGCCGCGCAGAATCTTAATTTCGATTTTGTGGTGGAAAATACGGCGAAGGAGAACTTGCTGCTGACCGAAGTTGAAGTTTCGGTTTTTGACGACGCGGGCAAACTCGTCGTGCGAAAGTTTATTGACGGCAACGGCGTGCGTCCGAGCATTGAAACCGTGCCGCAGCGCGAGTTTGAACCGAACAAGCCGCAGATGATTTTTAACCCGTTTTATACTTTTGCGCCTGACATCGAACTGAAAAAACTGGCTTATAAATTTAAGTTTGAAACGAAGGACGGCAAGCAGGAATTTGTTTCTGAAATGGCGGTTTCGCCTGTTGTCTATCAACTAAAAACCGACTTGATTTTGCCCGTCGGAGGTCGCTCGATTATCTATGACGGACACGATTTTTACGCGCATCACCGGCGATTTGATTATGTCTTTGAGCCGATTCGCGCGTATGGTTTCACGTCAAACTTTATGCGTTACAGCTATGATTTTGTTCCCGTTAATGATTCCGGCGAGATGTTCAAAGGTGAAGAAGAAAACAATGCAAGTTATTTCGGCTTTGGCGCAAATCTCTACGCGGCAGGCGCGGGCAAAATTGCTGCGATGGTTGATAAAGAGCCGGACAATCGCAAGTTTGACGAATCGCTTTTGCCGACCAATCAAATGACTTTATTCGGCAATTATATTGTGATTGACCACGGAAACGGCGAATTCAGTCTTTACGGACACATTAAGCAATCGAGCGCGAAAGTGAAGGTCGGCGACAGCGTGAAGCAAAATCAAGTTATCGCGCAAATCGGCGCGTCGGGCAGTTCAAAATTTCCGCACTTGCATTACGAACTGCAATCGAGCGCGGACGCTCGCGCAGAAGGTTTGCCGTCATATTTTAGAAATTTTCGTCTTGTTCGCGGTGCGAAAACGCAAATGCGGAAATTCGGACAGATTGACAGCGGCGATATAGTCGAAAAGTAGTTTGAGAATCAAGTTTTTGGTTGAAGATTCCGGCTTGAGCAAAAGTTAGTTAATTTTAACACGAAATTTTATTTCAATGCCTTAAGATTTTGCTGCAAAGCTGCCGTCTGCTGCTGGATTTCCGTAATTCTATCACGTAATTCCTGAACCTTTTCGACAGGCGCTTTATCAACAAAATTTTGATTGGCAAGTTGTTTCGCTAATCTTTCGCCTTCAGTGTTTAGTTTGGTTAATTGATTTTCGAGGCGTTCGCTTTCCTTTTCAAAATCAATTAAGCCTTCAAGCGGGATGGCAATTTCAACATTTCCGCTCAAAACGCCGCGTGCCGAGGCTTTCGGAACGTCTAAACTTTCGCCGATTTTTAGTTCGTCGGCTCTGGCGAGTTTTAGGATTTGCGCTTTATTTTCGCGGAAAATCTGTTGTAAATCTTGATTTGCCGCAACGTAAATTGCGGGTTTGTCGCTCGGTTTGATATTCATTTCGGCGCGAATGTTGCGAACTTTTGAAATAAGTTCGATAACGGCTTGCATCTCGCTTTCTGCTTTTTCGTCAATCATTGAAACGTCGCCTTGCGGATAATCGGTCAGCATAATTGACGCTTCGGCGTTTTTGTAGGCGGAATTGTGCAAAGCGTTGGAAACTTCGGGCAGTTTTTGCCAGAGTTCTTCAGTCAGAAAAGGCATAAACGGATGGAGCAGACGCAAGGCTTGTTCAAGAATTGTGATAATGCGTGAACGCGCCGTATCGCGCTTTGTATTGATTTGTTCAGACGTGATTTCGTCTTTGACGAGTTCGATATACCAATCGCAAAAATCGTCCCAGAAAAAGTGATAAAGCAGTTGGACGGCTTCGTGAAATTGGTAAGTTTCAAGTGCTTTGTTAACATTCAAAGCGGTTTTGTTAAGGCGCGAAATTATCCATCTGTCGGCAATCGAAAGATTTTCCTTCGGATTGTCGGCAGCAAATTTGGGAACTACTTTATCTAAAAATTCTTCATCTTCCTCGTCAAATTCGCGCAATTCGTCTTTTAATGTTTTTTTAATTTCGCTGGCTTCCGCTTTTGGATTTAAGAATGTGTAATCAACCTGCGCGCCTTCGGAATTAAGCAGACAAAAGCGCGTCGCGTTCCAGATTTTATTGGCGAAA
>JACCYR010000273.1 GCA_013696385.1 Acidobacteriota bacterium | reverse complement strand
ACTCTTGTCGTCTTGCGCGAAGACGGCAAACCGCTAATGCAGATAAACGAACTCGAATATATTAAAGATGAAATCTGGGCAAATGTCTGGCATTCGGAAGAACCCGGAATTCTCGGCAAACCGAATTATATTGCGCGAATCGACCCGAATTCCGGTAAACTTCTCGGCTGGATTGACTTGGGCGGAATTTCGCCTGACGATATTGAACGCGACATCGAAAACACTCTCAACGGCATTGCTTACGACGCGCAGAATGACAGGATTTTTGTAACCGGAAAAAACTGGAAAAAACTTTTTGAGATTAAAATAAAGCCAAAGAGCTAAGTATAAAAAATGACAGAAGAAGACAAGTATTTTATGCTCAAAGCCATCTGTTTGGCACAAAACGGGATTGATTCAAACGCCGGCGGACCGTTCGGCGCGATTATTGTTAAGGACGGCGAAATTATCGGCGAAGGTTGCAATCAAGTTACTTCGACCAATGACCCGACTGCTCATGCCGAAATAATTGCCATCAGAAAAGCGTGTCAGAAACTAGGTTCTTTTCAATTAGACGGTTGTATTTTATACACCTCTTGCGAACCGTGCCCGATGTGTCTAGGCGCGATTTACTGGGCGCGTCCCGAAAAGGTGTTTTTTGCCTGCACACGCGAAGATGCGGCAAATATCGGATTTGATGACCATTTTATTTACGACGAAATTGAGCGACCGATTGAAGAACGCCATATTAAAAGTGTCAATTTTATGCGCGAGGAAGGCTTGAAGGTTTTCGGAAATTGGGAAATTAAGACGGATAAAACGGAATATTAAATGGTAAGGGGTAAATGGTTAATTATCATTTGAAGCGAAAACCATTTACCATTTACCACTTACCATTAAAGAAAATGGCTTCATTCTTCAACAATTATTTTTTTCTGATACTTGCCGTTCTTGCCGGAGCGATGATGCCGACGCAAGCTGCCATCAATAACAAATTGGCAATGTCGGTTGATAGTCCGATTTTGTCGGCGTTTATTTCTTTCGCAGTCGGAACGATTGCGCTCTTTTTGTATATTTTGGCGACGGGAATTCCGCTCGGAAACCTGCTTGAGGCAAAAAATGCCTCAGTTGTTGCTTGGAGCGGCGGAGTTCTCGGCACATTTTTTGTCGCTTCAACCATAACGCTTGTGCCGCGGCTCGGCGTGGCTCTAACTTTTTCTCTTGTCATAGCCGGACAAATGTTGGTAACTTTGGTGATTGACCATTTCGGTTTTCTCGATGTGCCGGTCAAAGAAGTAAATTTACCGCGCTTATTGGGCGTTACTTTTATTACGATTGGCGTGATTTTGATTCGCCGTTTTTAATTTTATGGTTAAATTTATTCTGAATAACCAAACAATCCAGACCGATTTGCCGGCGGGAACGACTGTGCTTGATTTCGTTCGTTACGACAAAAATCTGAAAGGCACAAAAATCGGCTGCCGCGAAGGAGATTGCGGAGCTTGCACGGTTCTGGTCGGTGAATTGAACAAAGATTCGGTTAAATATCGCTCGATGACCTCGTGTCTGATGCCGATTGCAAATGCGCACTGCAAACACATCGTAACCATCGAAGGCATCAACAAACCAAACAACGAATTAACCAAAGTTCAACAAGCAATAGTTGACGCGGGCGGAACACAATGCGGCTTTTGCACGGTCGGTTTTGTGATGTCTTTGACAGGGTTTTGTATTGACGAGACGGAAAAATCCGGCGCGATGGCGATTTCTTCGATTGATGGAAATATCTGTCGCTGCACCGGTTATAAATCAATCGAACGCGCGGCAGAGCGAGTCAGTTGTCAGTTGTCAGTTGCCGGCAGTCAGAGAAATCAGTTGGAAGTTGCAATAGAAAAAGATTTTGTTCCCGCTTATTTTTCCCACATAAAAGAAATGCTTGTTGAAATTAAAGGAATTGACCGACAACCGATAACTGACCACCGACAACTGTTCGTTGGCGGCGGAACTGACCTTTATGTCCAACGTTATGACGAGATGGTTTATGCGCCCGCCGAAAATCTCTTTGATAATTCCGATTTGCGCGGAATAAAGAAAAACGGCGAATTTATCGAAATCGGCGCGTCCGCAACCGTTACCGATTTGCTTGTTTCGCCCGTCATACAAAGCATTTTTCCGAATCTTTATAAACATTTGAAACTCGTTTCGTCAACGCCGATTCGCAATATGGCGACGCTTGCCGGAAATTTTGTCAACGCTTCGCCGATTGGCGATATGACAATTTGGTTTCTGGCGTTGGACGCTTTGGTTATTTTTAATAACGAGCGCGAAATTCGCTTAAGCGAACTTTATCTCGGCTATAAAACTCTGGCGAAAACGGACGATGAATTTATCAAAACAATTCGTTTCCGAAAGGAGGTTCAGCATTTCAATTTTGAGAAGGTTTCCAAACGAACTTGCTTAGATATTTCTTCAGTTAATTCCGCGATTTCTTTGAAAACAGAAAACAATAAAATTCTCGAAGCGCACGTTTCAGCTGGCGGCGTTGCACCGATTCCTTTGTATCTGAAAAAGACTTCCGCATTTTTACGCGGCAAGGAAATCAACGACGCGACAATTTCGCAGGCAAACGACATTCTGCAAACGGAAATTAGCCCGATTTCCGACGTGCGCGGCTCGGAAAGCTACAAAAGATTACTGTTGCGGCAACTATTTACAGCGCATTTTGTCGAGTTGTTTCAAAATAAACTCTGTGTTTTCTCTGTGCCTCAACGATGAGAATTGTTTTATGAAAAATGTAGATTCCAAATCGCACGTGCGCGGCGAATCGGTTTATTTAGACGATATTCCTTTGATAAACGGGACGCTCTTTGCGTGTGTCTATGATTCGCCTGTCGCGCACGGCGTTTTGAAAAGCGTTGAAATTGAAGAAGCCGAAAAGAGCGAAGGCGTTGTCAGAGTTATCACGGCAAAAGATTTAATCGGTGATAATGAAATTGGCAACATTTTTCACGACGAGCCTTTGTTTGCCGATGAAGAAGTGCATTTTCAAGGAATGCCGATTGCGCTCATTTTGGCGGAAACGGAAGAACAGGCGCGAATCGCCGCCAAGAAAATCACGGTGGAAATCAAGCCGCTTGAAATTGTTACCGACCCGCGCCTTGCACATGCGAAAAACGATTTAATTGTTCCGCCGAAACATTTTAAATTAGGCGACAGCGAAGCGGCTTTCAAAGCTAGCAAATACGTTTTTGAAGGACGCGCTGACGTGAACGGGCAGGAACATCTTTATATCGAAACGCAGGGCGCGTATTGCGTTCCGACGGAACAAAACGGAATTAAAGTTTATTCTTCGACGCAAGGTCCGACGGCAGTTCAGCGTTGTGTGTCAAGAGTTACGGGCGTGCCAATGCACTTGATTGAAGTTGACGTGCAGCGGCTTGGCGGCGGTTTCGGCGGCAAAGAGGACCAAGCAAACGCTTGGGCGGCGATGTGCGCCGTCGGCACTCAATTGACAAAACGCCCCGTGAAATACGCGCTTCATCGAATTGAAGATATGCGAATGACCGGAAAGCGTCATCCGTATTCGGCAGATTACAAAATCGGTCTGGATAAAGATTTGAAAATCCTCGCGTATGAAGTCGTGTTTTATCAAAACGCGGGCGCGTCCGCCGATTTGTCGCCGCCGGTTTTAGAACGTACTTTGTTTCACTGCACTAACTCGTATTTTATTCCGAATGTTACGGCAACCGCTTATTCTTGCAGAACAAATCTGCCGCCGAACACGGCGTTTCGCGGTTTCGGCGGACCGCAGGGAATGTTTGTTA
>JACCYR010000246.1 GCA_013696385.1 Acidobacteriota bacterium | reverse complement strand
AATAAAAAAGTTGACTTTTTATTTCCCAATCAGCCGCGAAACGTCAAAGAAAATAACCGTTACCATCAAAAGCAGAATCATTGCCAGACCGACGAGTTGAATTTTTTCCTTTACTGCCAACGAAAGGGTTAAGCCGAAAAGGGCAAGAAAACCTTCAATTGCCAAAACTGCAATTTGTCCGCCGTCGAGCATCGGAATTGGCAAAAGATTGAAAACGCCCAAGTTCAAGCTGATTAACGCTAAAATTGAAATAAGTCCGACAAATCCCTGTTCGTGAACGACTTGTGAAATTATTTGGACAATTCCGATTGGTCCCGCCACGCCCGCGTCTTTAACCGAACGCTCACCCGCAAAAAGCTGACCGAAAACTCTGCCCGTCAAACGGATAATTTCGAGATTTGTATTAACGGCAAAAGCGGCAGCTTGCGAAACCGAAGCCGTTTCTCTGTCCAAACTCTGACTGCTTAAACCTGCGCCGATTAATGCTTTGCCGTCTTCGCCGATTTTGGCTTGCAGCGTAATTTCTTTTGGCTCGTTGTTGCGAACAACGACAAGATTTAACGGATTTTCCTTATATTTCTGAATCAAATCCTTAAAGTTCTCAATACTGCCAACCGTTTCGCCATTGATGGAGATAGCTTTATCGCCTTTTTGAATACCGGCTTTTTCGGCAGGCGAATCGGGCATCGGACTAACTATAACTGGCTCGGTCGGCGCAAAGTCCAATGAACCAACCGAATTACCGTTGACATCTTCTTTGGTCGGTTTAATCGTCAGGTTACTTCGCTGTCCGTTTCGTTCGACAACAACCGGAATTTCCATATTGGGCGCAATCATTGAATCGTTACGAATTCGTTCCCAACTCGGATTTTCCTGACTGTCGAAACCAACGATTCTGTCGCCGACTTTAATGCCCGCTCGCTCTGCCGCGCCGCCGGCTTTAACGCTGGCGACAACCGGCGAAGGCATTGACGGAACGCCGTAGATTAAAGCTCCGGCAAACGGAATTGCCAATGCCAGCATAATGTTCATAAACGGTCCGCCGACCATTACAAGAAATTTTTGCCAGCGCGGGCGCAGTTCATAAAGTTCGGATTCGGGAACAAACTCGCCTTTTGATTCTCCGCCTTCTAGTGCGCCGGTGGCTTCGTCGCCATAAAGTTTGACGTATGCTCCGAGCGGAATCGCGCTGATGCGATAATCGGTGTGTCCGATTTTCCTGCCCCAAATGCGCGGACCCAAACCGAAAAACGAATATGCTTCGACGCGCATTCCCAAAAGTTTGGCAACGGCAAAATGTCCAAATTCGTGGATATTGATGGCAATGCCAAGAACAAATATAACTGCTAAAATGACTATTAAAATATCAAACATTAAATAAATTCCTTTTCAAAATTATTTGAGTCCTTAGAAACAAAATTTCCGCGCCAAGTTGCAAATTAAAGTGTAAAACCCGCTTTCATCAGAGTCAAACCTTAATTTACGGAAGCAAATCGGCGACCTTAATTTTCGCATCCGGTTTGGCAAGCGGTGAAACCGTATCTTTTTCGTTAAAAATTAATCGTTCAGCATAACCGAAACCATAAAACATTGTTTTGTCTTTTATCGGGCGGCGATAGATTTCCAGGCGATGGTTACGCACATCAACAATCCAGTAATCTTGGATATTCGCCCGCGCGTATAAACTAGCTTTTCGGGTTTGGTCAAAAAACAATGAACTATCGGAAATTTCAACAACCAACGCGGCGGTTTTCGGAATTGCATTTTTGAAATCTCTCACTTTACCTTCTATTACGGCAATGTCGGGTTCAGGTTCGGAATCTTCGCCGACATTGATTGGACATTGTACGGCGACAAAGAATTTTTTCTTGAACACTTCCCGCAGAACTTCCGCCGCAACATTAACGCCAGCGTAATGCAAACTGCTCATCGCGCTCATTTCGTATTCTCCTTCATCAAACTCCGAATAAGTGTATTTGACAAAAATTTCGCCTTCTATTAGCTCAACTCTTTTACCATTAAAAAAGCCTAAGTCAGAAAGACGATAGTATTCCTCTCGTGTCCATTTTATCTTTGACGGTTCTTCGATGTCAGATTCTTCATATGAGAAAAAAACAATTGGATTATCCGACTTGGTTGGTTCAGTTGTTTGCCGCATCATTTTCACCTCATTTTGCCGAAGCAGTTTTTTCCAAATTTTCCAATTTCATTATAGCCTGTTTTCGCGCCGTTTGGTCAGCCGATAAAACGGTTTCGAGATTGGCGACTTGCTGAGTTTCGTATCCGTCCAGCACGCTTTCAACAATAAACGAAATGTCGGAAAGACGAATTTTATTGTCCAAAAATGCTTGGACGGCGATTTCATTGGCGGCATTTAAAGCCGCGGGCATCGTTCCGCCGATTTTCAAAGCCTTATATGCCAGAGCCAAACACGGAAACCGCTCTAAATCAGGTTCTTCAAAAGTTAATTGTGAGATTTTCGTAAAATCGAGCGGTTCGAGTTCACAGTTTTTCCTTTCGGGAAAAGTCAGCGCGTATTGAATCGCGTGGCGCATATCGGTTACGCCTAATTGAGCAATTATCGAACCGTCAACAAATTCGACCATCGAATGCACGACCGATTGCGGATGCACGACCACGCCAATTTCGTCCGCATCAAAATCAAACAGCCAACGCGCTTCGATAACTTCCAAACCTTTGTTCATCAGCGTCGCGCAGTCAATCGTGATTTTATCGCCCATATTCCAAGTCGGATGATTCAAGGCTTCTGCGCGTGTCGCGTTTTCGATTTCTTTTTTTGTTTTGGTGCGAAAAGGTCCGCCCGAAGCAGTCAGAATCAAGCGTTTGACTTCTTTTTTAGTTTCGCCGCGCAGACATTGATGAAGCGCGTTGTGTTCGGAATCAACCGGCAAAATCTCCGCGCCGTTTTCCCGCGCCGCTTTCGTCATCAATTCGCCTGCCATTACAAGCGTTTCCTTATTTGCCAGCGCAACTCTTTTCCCCGCTTCTAAAGCACGAAGCGTCGGCACAAACCCAATCGCGCCAACAGTTGCCGAAACAACCGTTTCCGCCTTTTCATGCGTGGCAACTTCGATTAAACCTTTTTTGCCGACAACAATTTTTGGAATTTGAATTTTGGAATTTGTAATTGCGCGAAGCAATTCTTCGGCGCAAGTTTCGTTTTTGACGGCAACAAGTTCAGGTTTGAATTGTTCAACTTGCGCGGCAAGTTTGCCGACATTTCCGCCCGCGCCGAGCGCAACCACACGAAAACCACCCAAATGCTCGACAACTTTTAAAGTATTACAGCCGATTGAACCCGTCGAACCCAAAATAGAGATTGCTTTCATAAATAATCAGAGTCGCCAAACGCATTCTGCCTTTACATAACTTTACATTAAAAAAGCAATAAATTTCCAACTATGGGACTTTCAAGCGCGTCATAAACTATGTGTCATCATTCGGAACAGTTTTTATATTCCTAATTTTGGCAAAAAAAACATAGGGAGAAATATAATGAAAAAAATTTTAGCTTTAGCAATACTTTCAATATCGTCAATGGCTTTCGTGCCAGCGATTGAAGCAAAGGCAAATAACGCCAGTACTTTGACGGCGAACAGCGTTGCCGAACCACAGATTCAAGTTCAATTAGGTCAAAATCGCCGCCGTTATAATCGCCGGGCGCGTGTCGTTACGCAAGTTCGTAATGTTCGTCGCGGACGTAGCTTATACCGCGAAACTTATCAAACAAGATACCAGTCAAACGGCAGAGTTACAACTAGATTAATCAGCCGCGTACTCATCAGACGTTATTAATTTGCAAAAAAGTTTGAGCGGGTATCTACTCTCTTCTCCCGCTCTTTTTCGTAAAGTATTTCCATCTGATTTTTAATTTCTTTCCCGCAAACTTTTATTCTCCAGAGTTTGCTTGCCCGGAAGATTCCGGTGGCACTTCAAAACGGCTTAATTTCTCAGTTTCAACTTTCTGTTTCTCCGCTAAATCCAAATTAAATTCCGCCGACTTATTTTTCGGAATGCTCAAAGTTTTCCAATCCGCGACGCGAAAATGCTTCGCCAAAAACATAATCTGTCCGATATGCGAAGCCGCGTGCGCGAGCGAGCGGTTTATTGCTTTGACAACCGTGTAATCTTCGCCGCGAATTTTAACGGTTTTTCCCAAATCTTCAATCTTCAAAGATTCGAGTGAATCAAAAAGAATCTTCCAACCTGCTTCCCAAAATTCCAATACACTTTCGCGCGTGTCGCTTTCGGCAATAAATTCCGAATCACGATTTCTGTCCGGTTTTTCGCCGTCAGTCGTCAAAAAATCAGTCCAGCGCGAGTGCAAATTTCCTGCGATATGTTTGACAATAACGGCAATCGAATTGGCTTCCGCGTCAATCGCTCTGAAAAATTCTTCGCCCGTAACTTGCGCCATCGCCTTTTCCGCCAGTTTTTTGTAACTGCGGAAAGATTCGATTGTTTCGGAAAGATAATTTTGGATTATTTGTTCGTTCATATTGATTAGGACTCGCCGCACTTGCCAGATGATTGACTGACCAGAGCTTCTTTTTATTGGAAAATAGTGAATAGTTAAAAGTGAATAGCGAATAGTTAAAAACCACAACTATTCACTCTTCACTATATAACTATTGACTGCTAAGCAAGAAAAACCTTCCGCCACCTCCAACCTTTTCATTTGACTGCGGCGAGTTCTATTGATTAAAGATAAAAGAGAAAGGCTCTGAATTCAAACTAAAAAGTCTAGATTCAGAGCCAAAGTATTTATAAAACCGCAATAACTCATAATTTGAAAATCCACGCCTGATTTGTGCTAATCGGTCCCGCTTGCGGTGTGCCGTTGCCGTAACCGCCGACAATCAAAGCGCGTTTGTCGGCAAGCAGCGTAACGGAAGCAAAGTGAAGCGGTATGCCAAACTCGCCCGCCGTTTTTGTAAATGTGTTTGTTTGCGGGTCGAAAATTTCCGCGCCAACGCCGCCGCCGCCGATAAATACTTTGCCGTCTTTGAGCAGAACGGAAGTTCCTTCGATTTTAAAACGCGCAAAATTCATATCATTTGTCGGCGTAAATGTATTTGTTTGCGGGTCAAAAATTTCCGCGCTTTTATATTGCCCGTTCCAATCGCGGCTGTCAGAACCGCCGAAAACAAGAACGCGCCCGTCCGAAAGCCTGATTGAATCGTGTTTATAACGCACGGCGTTCATCGCCTTGGTCGCGGTAAAACTGTTTGTTTTCGGGTCGAAAATTTCCGCGCTCGACAAAATTTCTCCTTGATTTACTGCGCCGCCCGTCAACAAAATCCGTCCATCTGCCAATTTCACTGCCGCTGCGCCGATTCGTGCGCTCTGCATTTTTCCGATTAAAGTAAAAGTATTGTTTTGCGGGTTAAAAAGTTCGACATCGCTCAAACCACTTTTTCCGTCAGAACCGCCCGCAATCAGGACTTTGCCGTTATCAAGAAGCATTGCCGCGTGTCCCGAAAGACGATGATGCGCGTTTTCGATAGATGTAAAAGTGTCGGTTTTCGGGTCGTAAATCTCCGCGCTCGATTCGGGCAAATCGCGGTTTGACCAACCGCCAACAATCAAAATTTTCCCGTCAGGCAAAAGCGTCGCCGTGTGTCCGACGCGCTTGATGCTCATTTTGCCTTTGGCTTTGGTGAAGTTGTCGGTTTGCGGATTGAAAATTTCCGCGCTCTCGAAAAAAACACCGTTGCGCTCCATCCCGCCGATGATTATGACTTTGCCGTTGGGCAAAAGCGTAGCCGTATGCGATGCCCGTGCTTCGCTCAGTTTAGCCGTTTCGCTGATTTTTCCGTAAGTTTGTTGGAATGTTGAAACATTAATAGGTTTCTTTTGGGCGGAACAATCTGCCGTTAAAATAATGAAAACTAAGACGATTAAATAAAATTGATAACGCATAAATTTCTCCTTCTTATTTAGAGAACACCGCCAAAGTAGTTTTTATGACAAATTTTTCAGCCAACTAAAGTTGGAACTCAAAACTTTTTCGGATTTTTGAGATAGCTTCAAATACTTTTGGAGATTTACTATTTCTTGATTTTCTCTGATGCTTGACCTCGTTCGATAGTTTCCTGTTCGCCCGTCTCCATATTTTTGAGCGTTACTTTGTTTGTGGTAAGTTCCGTTTCGCCCAAGATGCAGACAAACGGAACATTTATCGAATCGGCGTATTTGAACTGTTTGCCGAGTTTGTCGGCTTCGGGGTAAAGCAAAACGCGCAAGCCTTGTGAACGTAAATCATTTGCCAATTGAACAGATTCAGCAATAGTTTCTTTGTTCCAGATTGTTACAAGGACATCCGCCGAAGAGTTCTGCAAATCTGCGGGAAACATATTTCTTTCGTCCATTACAAAAACAATGCGTTCAAGTCCGAGCGAAAAACCGCACGCCGGAATTTCTTCTTTGCCAAACATTCCGATAAGAGCGTCGTAACGCCCGCCGCCGCCGAGACTTCCTGCTAAATCGGGAACATTGATTTCAAAAATCGCGCCCGTATAATAACTCAAACCGCGAGCAAGACTTGCGTCAATTTTGATATTTTCTAAGTTAGTAAATTCGAGAATTTGTTTCAGGTCGTCTAAACCTGCTCTTGCTTCTTCGTCTTCACCGATAAATTCGGAAAGAGTGGAAATTGTGTTTATGTTTCCTATCGCCGCCAGCCGCGCAAATAAATCAAGCAATTTTATTCCGGCTTGTTCGCTCGTTTCACGCCCGGCAAATTCTTTCAAAACACCGTCTTTCCCGATTTTGTCGAGTTTATCAATAGCGACTAGCGCGTCGGCTTGTTTTTCATCCGCAATTCCGACAGCATTTAACATTCCGCGCAAAATTTCTCTGTGATTTATCCGAATTATAAAATCATCAAAGCCCAGCTTCTGCAAAATCTCGCTTGCCGCCGCGCAGAGTTCAGCTTCGACAAGCATCGAACCCGAACCAATCGCATCAACATCGCATTGATAAAACTCGCGGAAACGCCCACGCGCCGGACGGTCTGCCCGCCAAACGGGTTGAATCTGATAGCGTTTGAAGAATTTTGGCAAATCGTTTTTGTAATTCGCCGCGACACGCGCCAACGGAACAGTTAAATCGTAACGCAAAGCCAAATCCGCCGCGCCCGTTTTTTCGTGTTCACCGCGCTTTAAGATTTTGAAAATCAGCCTGTTGCCTTCTTCGCCGTATTTGCCCATCAGCGTTTCGATATTTTCGACGGCAGGCGTTTCAAGTGGTTCAAAGCCGTAACTTTCATAAACTTCTTTGATAATGTTGATGACGTATTCGCGCTTGCGAACGTCAACGGGCAGAAAATCGCGCATTCCACGCGCCGGATTGGTGTTGCTCATAAATTTTTGTCCTGATATTGTCAGGATTTTCTTATATTTTTAACGCAGTAAAAAGCAATCGTAACACGCCGAAAATTTCATCGCCAACTTTGCACATAAAAGCGGCTGTCCGGTTCACCGAACAGCCGCTTTCGTCATCTTGAAAGAAAATTAATGATTGTCGCTGATTTTCTCGACCGGTTTTCTATCGCCGTTGTCTTTAATAATTGGCGCGGCGGCTTTTTCGTCTGACGGAATTGTTTTTTCGTCCTGATTTGCCGCCAGCGAAAGTTTTCCGTCCTTTTGCTCAATGCCGAGCTGCGCCAAAACATCGGGAAAACTCAAACCGAGCGATTGAAGCTGCTGCAGCAGCGAGAAAATCACTGTCGGCGCGGTGTTTGCAAAACGGTTGATTCCGCTTGAGCCGTTGCCATTGCCGTTTCCGCCTTGGTCAATCATCACAATTTTGTCAATCTTGCCAAGCGGTTCGGCGACGGCTTGAAAGACAGGCGCGGAGGCTTCGATAATCGAAGGCAATTTTTCGAGAATCGTTTGCAGACGTGCGGCATCGTTAAATTCGCGCCACGCGGCGGCTTTTTCCTTAATCGCCTTTGCTTCGGCTAAACCTTGCGCTTCGATGGCGGTTGCTTCCGC
>JACCYR010000244.1 GCA_013696385.1 Acidobacteriota bacterium | reverse complement strand
TTCGCAAATTGAAAAAATTTCGCAAGTTGTTCCGTCAAACCTACTAACTTATTTTGAAATTCCCTTGGGCGAAGATTTAGCCGATTTAGTAGCGACACTGGCAACCCATAACCAACGCGCCAAAATTAGAACGGGCGGCATAACCGCCGACGCTTTTCCCAAAATTGAAAAAATTGTGCAATTTATGCAGGCTTGTCTAGTGGCAAACGTGCCGTTCAAAGCAACCGCCGGGCTTCATCATCCGTTGCGTTGTTTTAAGCCTTTGACGTATGAGAAAAACGCGTCCGAAGGCACAATGAACGGTTTTTTAAATGTGTTTTTAGCCGCCGGTTTTCTGATGCAAGGCTATAAACCAAGCCTTATTTACGAGCTTCTCGAAGAGGAACGGGCGGAAAGTTTTCTGTTTGACGCGGGCGGCGTTTTGTGGCGGCAGGAATATTTTATCGACACGCGGCAGCTGCGTCATTTACGCGAAAAAAATATCATTTCTTTCGGTTCGTGTTCGTTTGACGAGCCGATTATGGATTTGCAGGAGATTGGAATTCTTTAATGGTAAATGGTAAGTGGTAAATGCTAAATCTGTCTTTGCATTAACCATTAACCATTTACCACTTACCATTTACCATTATGTATGAAATAAACCAAACACACGACCAAAACTTAAAAAGCTGGGTTGAACAGGCGAACGCGCCCGATACGGATTTTCCGATTCAAAATTTGCCGTTCTGCGTTTTTAGTCGCGCTTGCTCTTACGAAGATTTACGCATCGGCATCGGCATCGGCGATTTTATCTTGGATGTTTATCCGTGTTACGAAGCGTGTCTGTTTGACGATGAATCTTTTACGATTGCTGTCGTTGCAAATGATTACTGTCTTGACCATTCGGTGATGCGAAAAAACGCGAAAGTGCAGAGTGCTTTTCGTCGCCGCGTGAGTGAAATTTTATCGGAAGATACAGACGAAGAAATGCGCAAAATCGTCGGGCGAAATTTGATTCCGATTGCCGAAGCCGAATTGTGGCGACCCGCGCATATTGGTGATTACACCGATTTTTACTGCTCAATCTTTCACGCCACGAATGTCGGCGCGATGTTTCGTCCCGACAATCCGCTGCTTCCGAATTATAAATGGATTCCGATTGGCTATCACGGACGCGCCTCAAGCATCGTCGTTTCGGGAACGGAAATAATGCGCCCGAAAGGTCAAAACCGAAGCGATACAGAACAATCCCCCGTTTATATTCCGTGCAAAAACCTCGATTACGAAATGGAAGTCGGTTTTTTTGTCGGCTGCGGCAACGATTTGGGTGAGCCGATTCCAATTGAAAAAGCTGAAGAACATATTTTCGGGCTTTGTCTAGTCAACGATTGGTCGGCGCGTGATGTTCAAGCGTGGGAATATCAGCCGCTCGGTCCGTTTCTGGCAAAGAGTTTTGCAACCACCATCTCGCCATTTGTCGTAACAATGGAAGCACTCGCGCCGTTTCGCGTTCCTGTGTTTGAACGTCCCGAAGGCGACCCACAACCGCTTGGTTATTTGACTTCGGAAGAAAATCAAAAGTTCGGCGGCATTGATTTAAATCTTGAGGTTTATATTCAAACTGAGAAAATGCGCGATGAAAACATCGAGCCGCATCTTTTGTCGCGCTCAAATATGAAGGATTTATATTGGACAATCGGGCAAATGCTCGCGCATCACGCATCAAATGGCTGCAATCTGCAAACGGGCGATTTAATGGCAACAGGAACAATTTCTGGCGATTCTAAAGATTCTCGTGGGTGTTTATTAGAGATGACTTGGCGCGGCAAAGAACCGATTCAATTACCGAACGGCGAAACGCGCAGATTTTTGGAAGACGGCGATGAAGTTATTATGAAAGGCTTTTGCGAGCGCGAAGGTTTTCGGCGCATCGGCTTCGGGACCTGTCGCGGGCGAATTTTGCCGTCGGATTAATTTTTTAGCCACGAACAAATACGAAATCCACGAAAAGAAATTAAGATAAAATTTTTGTGTTCTTTCCATGTTTGTCGTGGCTGATTTTTGCTAAAATAAATTTATGGATACAGCAATTGCATATCGTTACATTACGACGAATAAAGAAATTTTGAGCGGCGAACCGATTATCAAAGGCACGCGCACGCCGGTTCGTTCGATTGTCGAAAAATGGCGTTTGGGTTACACACCCGAAGACATCATACGCAGTCTGCCATATTTGACACTGGCGCAAGTTTTCGAGGCGATGAGTTATTATTATGATAATCAAGCGGAAATTGATGGTTATATTGAACGAAACCGTATTCCCGATGAGTTAATTCATCCGCTTGTGAGAGATATGTGAATGATATTTTTGTAAAACTTTACTTGGACGAAGACGTTGATATTTTGGTGGCAAAATTAATTTGTTCAAAAGATTTTCAAGCTGTAACGACTGATGAAGCCGGGCGCAAAAGGAAGTGCCGACCCGCAGCAACTTGAATACGCTATCAGCCGACAAAGCGCGATTGTAACTCATAATCGTCTTGACTTTGAAAAACTGGCGCGACAATATTTTGCCGGTGGTCAAACTCACTACGGAATTATTGTTTCCGTTCAACGTTTGCCCCAAGAAATTACTGAACGTCTATTATCTGTTTTGAACGATTTCACGATGGATGAAATGATAAATCAAATCATCTATATTTAACCGATGAATTTTCTTTCCGATAAATTTCACGAAGAATGCGGCGTTTTCGGTATCTTCGGACACGCCGAAGCCTCGACTCTAACGCAGCTCGGACTTTTCGCGCTGCAGCATCGCGGACAGGAAGCCTGCGGGATTGTTTCATCCGACGGCGAAGAACTTCATCAATTTCGCTCGATGGGGCTTGTCGCCGATGTTTTAGACAAAGACGTATTAAAAAATTTAAAAGGCACAAGCGCAATCGGGCATACGCGCTATTCAACCGCCGGTAAAAACACGATAAAAGAAGTTCAGCCGTTTTCTGTTACCTGTCAGCACGGAAAAATCGCCGTTTGCCATAACGGAAATCTTCCGTTTGCCGCGCAAAAGCGGTGCGAACTTGAAAAAGCGGGCGCGATTTTTTCTTCTACCTCCGACACCGAAACGATTTTGCACGGCATCGCCAGAACGCCAGCGAAAGATGCAATCGAAGCTATCGCCAAAGTTTTAAAGGAAACCGAAGGCGCGTTTTCGCTTTTGTTTTTAACGCCCGATTCGCTGATTGCCGTGCGCGACCCGCGCGGTTTTCGTCCGCTTGTTCTCGGAAAATTGAAAGACGCTTGGGCGGTTGGTTCGGAAACCTGCGCGTTTGATTTGATTGACGCGGAATATATCCGCGAAATCGAAGCGGGCGAGATGCTCGTTATTGACGAAAACGGGCTGCATTCGTTTTTTCCTTTTGAAGAAAAACCGCGCTCGGTTTGCACCTTTGAGCATGTTTATTTTTCGCGTCCCGATTCGCTAATTTTTGGCAAATCGGTCAATCAATCGCGCCATCAGATGGGCAAACAATTGGCAATCGAACATCCGTCGGAAGCCGATTTGGTTGTGCCGGTGCCGGATTCGGGTGTCGCAGCGGCAATCGGCTATGCGCGGCAATCGGGCATCAATTATCGTCAGGCGATTATTCGCAATCATTACGTCGGACGGACATTTATCGAACCTTCGCAGTCAATTCGTTCTTTTGGCGTGCGGCTGAAACTCAATCCGATACGCGATTTGATAGAAGGCAGGCGCGTTGTTTTGGTTGACGATTCGATTGTGCGCGGGACGACATCAAAAAAAATTGTCGAAATGGTGCGCGATGCCGGAGCGCGGGAAGTCCATATGCGGATTTCGTGTCCGCCGACGATTTCGCCCTGTTATTACGGCGTTGACACGCCGCGCAAAGCCGATTTAATCGCCGCGCAAATGTCTGTTGCCGAAGTTTGCCGCTATATCGAAGCCGACTCGCTCGGCTATCTTTCGATGGAAGGAATGCTCGCCGCCATTGGATTTGCGCCCGATTCGGCGTGCGTCGCCTGTTGGAATGGAAAGTATCCAACGCAAGTCGCCAATGGACAACCGACGATTGAAAATGGATAATTAAATCTGTTATTATTTGCCCAAAGATAAAGTTTTTGGGCAAATAACTATTTACAAAAAACTTGGAGATTAAAAATGCGTTATAAATTATCAATTTTACTAATTGCAGTTTTTACAGCTGCACTTTTCACCGCTTGCCAAAACGCTTCGGTGGAAAGCAAACCTGAAACGGCAAATCAAATTCCGGCGGTTACGGTAACACCGACCACTACGGCTAATAATGCTAATGCGCCCGCCGCGCCCGCGCACAATGATAATGCACCGCGCATCAGTTTGGAAGATGCGAAAAAGGCTTACGACAACGGCGGCGTTTTATTTATTGACACCCGCGCCGAACCGGCTTACAAGGTAGAACACATCAAGGGCGCGATAAATATTCCCGTCGAAACTATCGAAAGTCGCTACAAAGATGTGCCGAAAGACAAAAAAATCATCGCCTATTGTTCCTGACCGAGCGAACATACAAGTGCCAGTTTGGTACAAAGATTAAAAGAAAAAGGTTATAAGGATGCGTTTGCTCTAGTCGGCGGAACAGCCGCTTGGAAAACTGCCGGTTATCCAATGAATTTGGCTCAATAAAAGCAGAGAAAGAATAACCGCAAAAAGCACAAGAAACACGAAAAGGATAATTCAAAAATTCTTTTTTGTGTTTCTTGTGCCTTTTTGCGGCTATCACTTCTTACGGCGTAAAAGAATAAGGTTCACAAACTTCGGACAAATCCCAAATCTCAAATCTAAAACCAAAATTAAAAAACGTATTTGTTTGCCGCAATCAACGTATCGGCGATTCTCTGCCGTGCCGCAACTGTGTTGACAGGCACGTTATTTTTTGTGTAACGCCGCAAAGCCGTCAGCAGCATTCGCATATCGTCGCCTTCGCTCATCGCGGCAATCGTGTTTTTTGCTTTGGCTTCGATGCGTTGAATCGCGTCGTTACAAAACACGCCCGCCATATCAACATAACGTGCCGCATCGCCTTTTTCCGCCAACTTTTGCGCCCGCAAAATCG
>JACCYR010000241.1 GCA_013696385.1 Acidobacteriota bacterium | reverse complement strand
AACGCCGCAACGCTTTCAAATTAGCCGTCTAGTTGCGTTAAATGAGTTGATAGTGGTTTCCGGCGGTTTTACGGACAAGGTCAGCGGCGAAATTCAAATTTTTCGCCCGCAGAATCTGAATTGTCTGGCGAAAATAACCGAAAAACCACAGTCTTCCGACGAAACTGCATTGAGTCAGGAAAAATATGTTCCCGCCCGCCAAGACAACGGTTCACAATATATCAACATCAAAATCAGTGATTTGCTGAAGGGAAAAGTGGAAGCTAATCCGCAAATTTTAAGCGGCGATATTATAACGGTTCTGGAAGCCCAGCCGATATATATCATCGGCGGCGTTGCTAATCCAAAACAAATTTCGACGCGCTCGCAGATGACGCTTTCCCGCGCCATCGCCATCGCGGGCGGCGTAACCAAAGACGGCGACGGGAAAAAGATTACAATTTTTCGCCGTGCCGGCAGTGAAACAAAAATAATTGAAGCTGATTTGGAAAAACTTAAAATTGACCAAACCGCCGATATTATTTTGCAAGCCTTTGATATAGTCGAAGTAGCACAAACGGGACGGAACAAAACAAAATTTCCTCCGGTTATCAAGATTGCTGACACAGCCGAAAAAAATTCGGCAAATTTGCCTTTAAGGATAATTGACTGAACGAGACTGCAGTCAATATGCCCGCGTGAGCAACGGAAAACCTTTGCTTTCCTTGAGCCGATTTACAATAAAAAATCGGTTTTTTTTGAAAATCTTATTTTTTTAATTGTTCAAAAAACAAAAATCTGTTATCAATAGATATTAAACTCTTAAATTCTCAAGAGATTATTTAAAAATAATATGGCAGAAAAGCAAAGTAGATTTAGCCGCCGCACGATTGCACTTTTTTGGCTGGTGTTGGTTGGCATTGTTATCGGCGGTTTGATTGTTTTTGAGCAAATCGCGCTTCTTTATGTTTTAGCAACACTCGCTTTGGTGATTTTGCTCCTAGTTGTCGCATTTGCTGATTTGAAAAAAGTCGGCAGAGAAAATATCGAAGGGTTCGCAGTAAAGCAATAGTAAATTGTAAGTTTAATGTTAAAACCAATCAAATTTTTTTTAGTTTTGCTGTTGTTGATTAATTTTTCTTTTTCAACAATGGCTTATACGACGCAGTTTGCCGATGAAGCAGAAACAGTTCGCCTTCATTGGAAAAACGGTACGATTCCGATTGCTCTTTCAACATCTTTTCTGAAACAAAATCCGAATCTAAAGCCCGACAGCGATGTGATTAGCGTGGTCCAGCGTAGTTTGAAAACTTGGGAAAAGGTCGCCAATATAGAATTTGAATTAGTTATTGCGGACGAACAATCGGTCAGTCCGTCAGGAAAATCCGGCGACGGAATAAGTCTGATTACCATTGCTCAAACATCTGAAAATCTTGCTATCTTCGGCAGCGACACAGAAGAAGTTTCCGCCCGCACGCGCATTTTTTATAACGGCAAGGGTTTTATTACCGAAGCCGACATCATATTAAATCCATATCAGCAATTTTCAACCGATGGTTCAATTGGATACTTCGATCTGGAAGCCACGCTGACGCACGAAATCGGTCATCTGCTTGGGCTTGCACACTCTTCGGTTTTCGGCGCGACGATGTGCGCTCATCAGGGCAAAAACGGTATTTATAATTTGCCGAATTTTAGTTCGCGCACTTTAGGCGAAGACGATATTGCGGGCATTCGGGCTTTATACGGCGCGAAAAACACAGAAGATAGCTGTTGCGGAATAATTAGCGGCAAACTTTTGCTGGCAAACGGCAAGGCGGCGAAAAAATTTCAAGTTTGGGCGGAAGAAACCGAATCCGGTCGAATAATGGCGGGCGTTCTGACAAATGCAGAAGGTAATTTTCGGATTGAGGGTTTGCAAGGCGGAGAATATAGTATTTATGCACAAGCCTTGAGCGAAGGCAAATTTTCGATCTCGGCGGAAGAACTCGGCAAAGTTAATGTAACGAAAGGCAAAACTTTTATCCTTTCTCAAAAGTTGAGTGGCGGCGCGAAAAACTTTGATGTCCAATATGTCGGTTTTAACGGACAGATTTCTGAACTTGCCGTGCCGATTAATGGCGGAAAATCATATTTGGTTTATGTCGGCGGTAAAAATCTGGACCCAAACAATTTTAAAATTGGCTTTAATTCTCCGTTTATCAGCCTTACGCCAAATTCCATTACTCGACATGATTACGGCGCGGAACTTTCGGTCATAAGTTTTGAAATAAAAGTTGATTCCAAAACTCCCGCCGGTGAATACAGCTTTTTTGTCCAATCGAAAAACAATGAAACCGGTTTTATTGTCGGCGGTCTGACGGTAGAAAGTTTTGTAAATCCTTGGAATAGCTACTTTTTATTAGGAGATGAATAATCCCAAAAAATTTTAAAATTTCTACTTGCAATTTTATTTTCAATGCGTATAATCTATAACTGTTCACCTCCCCGGTGAACATTTGGTCACGAGGGGTGAGGACTTGTGACCTAGGGGCGACGGTGTGGGAGACGTCGCCTTTTAATTTTTAAATTTTGCCGCCTTCTTTTTCAAAAACACTCAAAATTAAAATAGTTTTATAAATCAGGCTTGACCAAAACATAATTAAGCGTAAAATTTGTATGTTATTCGGATAAAACTAAA
>JACCYR010000232.1 GCA_013696385.1 Acidobacteriota bacterium | reverse complement strand
AAACAATAACAATCTCTGTAAAGCTGTTGATAACTACATTTAGAAGTTTGTTGCCAAAACTTTCCAAACGCTTGAAAGCTCATTTTACCATAACTTTTGGAAGTTGCACCAAAAGCTCGGAAGAACCAGAAAATGAGGGGAATTGGAGAAAGTCTAATAATAAACCAAAATGCACTGATGCCGAAATAATTGCGTTAGCGATGATGCAAAGTTATTTTGGGACGGCGACGTTAAAACGGACGTATTTACTGGTCAAAGCTAATGACCCAAGAGCGTTTCCGTATTTGCCAAGTTACAAACAATGGGTGGCTAGACTGCATCAATTAAGCCGTCAAATTGGCGCGATATTAGAGAGTATTCCGCTAAATATCAAGGATTTGGACGAGATATTTTTGATAGATTCGTTTCCGATCAAGATGTGCGAGGCAATTCGCCACGCGAGAGTCAATCTGCTGAGAGATGAAGGCGCGTATTTTGGAAAAAGCACGACGGGATGGTTTTTTGGCTTTAAGCTGCACGTTTTGACGACGCGGAGTGGGCAGATTCTCGGAGTGGTATTTTTGCCAACCAGTTATGATGACCGCGAAGGTGCAAGAAAATTAGCAAGTCTGCTTGAAGAAGGCAGTTTGTGTTTGGCGGATTTAGGCTATCGGGGAGTTAAGTTTCAGACGCAAATGTATGAAGAAGAAGGAGTTCTGTTTCTAACCAGAGCCGATATAGAAAGTCAAAGTTTGAAAATAACGCATTCCTTGATCCGCGAACGAGTCGAAGGAGTGTTCAGTTCATTGTGGGCAAGATTTGCCACGAGAGTTTTTTCATGGAGTTGGAATGGGCTTTGGAATACATTAAAATTAAAGATGTTAGATTACAAATTATGTTTTGCAAACATAGTTTCTTATGCTTAATTTCTATTCAAGACTCAGGTTAATTAACAGACTTAGCAACGGCGGGTGAGCAGTGAAAAAATAATTTTTGGTAAAATGCGATAATTTTGCCCGCTTTTGTTAAAGTTATAAATTATCTTGACTTTTTTAATTTAGTTTTTTCTCGCAACCTTGATTTTGAGCTTTTTTAAACAAAACTGAAACGTAAGTTAATTGTCAATGTGATTCTGATATGTTATTTTCATTCGACAATCTGCGTCAGACGATTAACCATTTGGAATACGAAGCAAATAATATCGTTGATTCATAAAATTAAATTTCAGCCAAACATATGGAAAAGCCTTGTAAACACAGGGCTTTTTGGTTGCGGCAAAAACATCAAAATAATGGCACAGGCTTTGCAGTTAAGCGCAAAAGAAGGCAGCGTTTGCCAAAAAGAAATTTGAGCGTTGCCACGAAATTTATTACACAGGAGAAACCATTATGAATCGTTTTAGAAATTTAATTGCTGTTTTTGCTTTCTCTCTCTTAATTTTAGGCTTACCGGCAATCGCTTCCGCGCAGTGGCGCAATGACCGTAACACGCGCAACGATGATTATAACCGCAACGGGAATAATCGTAATTTGCAGTCAACTGTCAAGAACCTAAAAAACCGCAGCAAACAGTTTGCGCGTCAGATTGACCGTGAACTTGACCGAAGCCGTTATGACGACCGGCGGCGTGAAGACCGGATTAATCAATTAGCCAACAGCTTTAAAGATGCGGCTGACAATCTCGATGATGAATATGACAACCGACGTGATTATAACGACAGTGCCGATGAAGTGCGCCGTGTTTTGGAGCTAGGCAATCAACTTGACCAGGTCGTTTCCCGCGCGCGTTTGAGCAGCAATTTGCAAAATGATTGGAACAGAATCCGCCAGGACTTACACACTTTGGCGAATGCTTACAATTATAATAACAACAATCGCAACAATCGAAATAACCGTCGTAACCGACAAGGCAATAACAACGGCAATTGGCGCAACAGCATTCCGTTTCCGCTGCCTTTCTAATTATTTTGGAAATTAAGGCGTGAAGATTGAACGCAAAAAAAGCCTGTGTCGAAAAACGCGGGCTTTTTTATTTTTATACGAAAATCAATTTAATGCCCGCAATCAGCAGAACAATTGACAAAATCCGCCGCAAGAGCAGCGAATTAAAATGGCGGCTGCCAAGCGTCGAACCGATTATTCCGCCAATGACTGCCACAATAATCCAAATCCAGACGCTTGTCGGCAGTTGCACGGCTTGCGCGTAATTTCCCAAAAGTCCAGAAATTGAATTTACCAGAATAAACATCGCGGAAATGCCCGCCGCTTTCTTTGTTTCCGTCCAATTTGTTAAAAGCAAAATTGGCGTTAAGAAAATTCCGCCGCCGACTCCGACCAAACCCGAAAGCAATCCGATAATCGCGCCGATTATCAACGCCATCCAAACTTTCGGCGCAATAATTTCTTTTTCGGTTGTAAAGTTCCAAGCCAAGCGAAATGCCGCGAACAAAAGAACTAAACCTAAAAGCGGGCGGTAAATGGTTGTCGGCAGAGAAATCATTCCGCCGATAAACGCAAATGGAATTGAAGTAATGGCAAACGGCAGAAAAACTTTCCAATCAAAATGTTTGGCACGGTAAAATTGAAATGCGGCGATTGAGGCGACGAAAACATTTAAAATCAGCGCAGTCGGTTTCGTGATATTCGGCGCAACGCTTAGAAAAGCCAACACCGCCAGATAACCCGATGCACCGCCGTGTCCGACTGAGGAATAAAGAATTGCAACAATAAAAATCGCAGCAATTATAAAAATTCCGAACGATTCAGTCATTTAATTTAATTGTGTAAGAAGTTATCGGCAAACCCGAACCGTCGTCAAATTCCGCGCCTGCCCGCACGCCCAAACGCGCAATTTCTTCGGACGTTTTATCTGCGTCGTGATAAACGGCAAACAACGCGCCGAGCGCGTATTCGCTCCCGCTTCCATTAGCGTAAAATTTTGAAAATTCCTGCACGTAACGATATGAACTCAAGCCGAAAATTCCGTTTGGATTAATTATCAAAACATCGCCTCTGAAGGTTTCAAAATCTTCTTCATCATCGGCGCGAAGAAAATAGTTTTCCTTTAATTCTTTATGCAGAAGAAGCCCGAAGCGAAAAATATCGATTGTATTTTTAAAGGAAACCTTTTTCTTCGTTTTTGCCAAGAAATCTTCAACCGCAATTCCCAAACTCGCTGAACCCGTAACGCCGATATAATTTTCCCGACATTTGAAAATCTTTTCGCTGTTGACAATATATTCGGCAGATTCTTTCGTATTACCGAAAGTCGTCAAAGTGTCGGCGGCAATTGTCGCAGAGCCGTCTTTTTTTACAACCACAATTGTTGACATATTTTATTTGTGCGCTTTGAAAGCCGTCTGATTTATTGAAACGAGCCAAGCGTCCCAATCTTTAAGTGCATTTTCTACTTGAATTTGATGGCGTTCACGT
>JACCYR010000210.1 GCA_013696385.1 Acidobacteriota bacterium | reverse complement strand
ACGATTTTTGCCGTCAAATGTTTTCCTCTGACATCAATTTTAATTTCTTGACCGATATTTGCAAACTCGACAGGCACGAAAGCCAAACCGATATTTTTTTTCAAATACGGCGCAGGGCTTCCCGACGTTACACAACCGACCTTTTCATCATTAATATAAACGTCGAAGCCGTCGCGGGCAATTCCTTTGTCGGTCATTTCAAAACCGACGAGTTTGCGCTTTAAGCCGTCTTCTTTTAATTTAACAAGCGCGTCTTTGCCTAGAAAATCCGTCTTTAATTTGCAAATCCAACCTAAACCAGCTTCCAAAGGCGTAATTTCATCCGAAATTTCGTGTCCGTAAAGTGACATCGCCGATTCGAGCCGCAAAGTATTTCGCGCCGCCAGACCGCACGGCAAAATTCCGTCTTCCGCGCCATAATTTCCGGTTTCCAACAATTTATTCCAAAGCTGTTCGGCGTAATCTTTGTTGGCGTAGATTTCAAAACCGTCTTCGCCCGTGTAACCCGTGCGCGAGATTATTGCGTCAACGCCGTCAACTTTACCAACCGTAAAATGATAATATTTTATTTCCTCTAAATTTATATCGGTCAACTTTTGCAAAATCTCAATCGCGTCTTTTCCCTGCACGGCGATTTGACAATAATCCGCGCTGGCATTGGTCAAAGTTATATTTTCGTCGTCTTTGTGCGAAGTAATCCAATCCCAATCTTTTTCGGTTGTTCCCGCGTTCACCACAAGAAGAAGTTTATCGCAGTCAAACCGATAAACGAGCAAATCGTCAACCACCGTGCCGTCTTTGCGTGTCAAAGCCGAATACTGCGCTTGCCCGTCAACCAGTTTCGTAACGTCATTCGTCGTCAAACGATTAACAAATTTAATTGCGTCCTCGCCTTCAACAAAAATTTCGCCCATATGTGAAACATCGAAAAGTCCGGCGTGTGTCCGAGTGCGAAGATGTTCGGCAATCACGCCCGAATACTGCACGGGCATATCCCAGCCGCCGAAATCAACCATTTTTCCGCCAAGTTCGCGGTGCGCCTTGTTAAGCGGCGTTTTCTTTAAGTTTTCCATAGATTTTGCAAAAAAGTGTAAAGAAAAATTAACAAGTAAAAAGTAAAAAGGCAAAAGGCAAAAGTAAAAAAGCTCCAACATTTTGTCAACGAATTTCCAATTTCTAAAATGGAAATTTGCTGTAAGAAGTTAGTTTTCTACTTTTGCCTTTTTAATTTTTACTTTTGCCTTTTTTTACTTCCTTCGGAACTTTTGCCGATGCTTCGATAACTTGGTTGCAATTGTCAATCGCGCCGAGAATCGAGCCTTTTTCTTTTTCGTCTTTTGATAAATCCAAGAAGATTTTAAGTTGCGGAATATAACCTTGACAGGCACTGGTTAAACCCAAGACAGCTTTCGGAAAAAGTTTTTCGTCCATTTTGGTATGCGCGGCAACGTCGTCAATGTCGTCAATCGCTTTTTGCAAAATCCTTTCAATGTCCGAAAGCAGCGCGCCGCGCGAACCTGTCGGCAGTTCGCCCCATTTGTCTAAATCTTTTTCAACTCTTTTGGCTTGCGAAGTGTCCGTTTTTAACACCAAAAATCGGCGGTCAATTGCTTTTGTCAGAATTCCGATGCGTAAATCAATCGCCTGCGCGTCGCGCACGAGTTCAATTTCTTCATCGGTCAAATAATCGCGCCGCTGCGCGATTGTCGCAACGGGAAGCAGCAGCGTCAGGCAAAAAAGCGTGGTGAAAGCAAAAAGGGCGAATTTTAATTTTTTAGTTTTCATTATGGTTTTTCTGTGGCGGATTCGGGAACAACCGAATTGTCAAAAAGCGGTTCGACGGCTTTTGACCTTGCTTGGCGAACATATTTGATTAAATTTCGCACATATAACTCGTATTTAATCGGCAGTTCGCGACGGATAAGTTCAAGACGCGGCGCAAATTTTCGCAAACTTATTTCCAGCCGCTTGAAATTGTTTAAGACTTTGCCGCTGTCGTCGTCGTGCTTGTTCAGATAATCCAAAGTGTCGTCAAGTAGAGCATGAAATCCGCCGAGTTCACCAAACACTTCACGGTATTGCTTTTGGGTGTTGAAGTTTTCCGCCTTAACAACCCGCGCATCCATCATTTCTAAAGCCAAAATTGTATGTTTTTTGATATCGGTTTCGGTTTTAAGTTGGCTTTTTTCTTCCTTTGAAACAAATTTCAGTGGCGGCGGCGCAGTCGTGTCTTCCGGTTCGTCTGCTTGCGCGAAAGCTGAAATAGAAAGGCAAAGGTAAAAAGTAAAAAGTAAAAGGTAAAAAGGCAGATACAATTGGAGTTTAGATTTTTTGACAATGTTTAGCCGAAAGCGGAAATCTGCTTTTTTCCACATTTTTACATTTACCTTTTTACTTTTTACTTTAATCATTACTTTTTACCTTATTACTTCATTTCTCACTTTTTACCTTTGCCTTGTTTTATTAGCTTTTGCAAACTTGGAAGACGCAAGTTCACCTTTTCAATTTCAAGTTTGTTTTCGGCTGTATTGGCAAACTTTAAAAACAGCTGATAATTTGCCATTGCATCCATATATTTTCCCAAACTATCAAAAGAAATTGCAAGAAAATAATAAGTAATCGGCAAATTTGGCTGCTTTTCCGCCAGCCAATTAAATTCGGGAACGGCTTCTTCATATCGCTTTAATTGAAAAAGCGCGGTTGCCAGATTTGCGTGTGCCGTGTAGTTGTCGGGCGCGATTTGCAGAAGTCGGCGAAATAGTGAAACAGCATTTTCAAATTGCTGCGCCTGCACTAACGCTGCGCCGTAACCAACGGCGTGAGTTAGATTATTTGGTTCAGCTTCGGATGCGCGACGGCAATAATCTAACGCTTTTGCTGGATTATCTTTTCTCAGCAAGGTGCATAAACGTCCGAGAATAACGGCATTTTGCGCATCTTTTTCGAGCTGCTTTTCCAAATCGGCGACATTTACCGAAGCGTTAGCCACAATTTTATCACGCAAAGCCTGAATGTCAGCCGAAGCATTTTTGATTGAATCTAAAATTTTGACGGCTTCGTCGGCGTTTCCGTTAGCAGTATAAATTTTGGCTTGCAGAATTTTTGTGTCGGTTGAATTCGGCGCGATTTGGAAGAGCGTTTCGACAATTCTAGTCGCGGTCGTTTTATCGCCTTCGGCAAGCGCGATTTCGGCGCGTTCGAGCAATGCCGGTTTGTTTTTAGGTTCAATGGCAAGAGCGCGAATTAAACTTGTTTTCGCCGCCGATTTATCGCCCAACGCATTTTCCAACGCGGCGCGTGCCGCCCAAATTGAAGCTGTCGGGTTAGCTTTAGAAGTCAGAATCTGGATTTTGCCCAAAAGCTCTTTTAAAACATTTATGTCCGCTTTTGTTTTAATTCTCAATTCGGTTAAAGCCGAGTAAGCAAAAAAATTTTGATTGTCGGTTTCGACGGCTTTGATTAGAAGTTTTTCGGCTTCGGCAAAATTGTTTTTTTGTAAAAGCAACACGCCTAAACTTGTCATCGGCAAAGTCCAATCTTCGCGCAACTGAATAGCGTAGCGAAAGGCTTTTTCGGCTTCAACGGTTTTGCCTAAAGAAAGCAAAGCATTTCCGCGCTGATATTCGGCTTCGGGAAATTCGGGCGCGAGCTTTAACGCTTCGTCGTAAAATTTGAGAGCCGTTTGCAAGTCGCCTTTTTCGTGCGCATCCTGACCTTGATAAAAAATCTTGACCGGATCTTTTTCTTCTTCCGTTTTTTGAGCAAAACAAACCGAAGAAAACGAAAACGCCAGCAAAACGGCGAAAATTAAGGACAAAACTTTTCGGGAATGAGTAAAATTATTCGGCATTGAAATAAAATTCATTTTAAAGTATTAGAAACAAGGAAGCCATAAAATTTTAACATCCGGCACGCAAATCGTCTATATTTTTCGCGCTGAGAATTGGAATTCTTTTCAACTCAAAGCAGTTGCGCTTTAGTGTTTAACTAAGTTAAGATTTTTACTTTCAGCATTTGTTTGTAAAAAAATTAATCAAAACATAATGGCAAAGCCACAAAAGAGATATGAAAACACGGCAATGCTCACCGCCGAAGAAAAAGAACTGAACTTGCGCCGTTTGATGCGCGAAATGCAATCGGTGTTGGTTGCCTTTTCGGGCGGTGTTGACAGTTCTTATCTGGCTTTGATTGCCACGCAGGAACTTGGCGAAAAAGCTGTTTGCATCATCGGACTTTCGCCGAGCGTTTCAAATCGGCAGCGCAAAGAAGCCGACAAAATCGCCGCTGATTTTAAGTTCAACTACCAAAGTATCGAAACCGAAGAATTAGAAAATCCAAATTATCTGGCAAATCCGACCAACCGCTGCTATCACTGCAAAACTGAACTTTACGGGAAACTTTCTGGGTTGGCGAAAAATCAGGCAATACAATTTGTTCTGGATGGCGCAAACCTTGATGATGTCGGCGATTATCGTCCGGGCAGGACGGCGGCGGCGGAAAAAAATGTGCGAAGTCCGTTAATTGAAGTCGGTTTGAGCAAAAACGAAATTAGGAATTTGAGCAAAAAACACGGACTTTCGACTTGGGACAAACCGGCGAGTCCGTGTCTTTCTTCGCGCATCGCCTACGGCGTTCCGGTTACTATCGAACGGCTTTCAAAGGTCGAACGCGGCGAAGAAATTTTGCATTCGATGGGTTTTAGAGAGTTTCGTGTCCGCGTTCACGACGAAATTGTGCGCTTAGAGATTGCGCCGGTTGAAATAGAGCGAGTGTTAAAGTTGGAAATGACCGAAAAATTGGCGGACAAATTCCGCAAACTCGGCTTTAAATACGTAACGCTTGATTTGCAAGGCTATCGAAGCGGCGCGATGAACGAAGTTCTATAAGCAGAAAATGAAAAGTGAAGAGTGATAAGTAAAGACGAAATAAGATATAAAGTGGAGAAAAGTTAAAAAAATGGCAAATCCGATGGCTGATGATATGCGGCGGTTCAAAGCAACCGATGAAAAAAATCCATTTGAAGCGATGAGCGAACGCTTTGACCGCGCCGCCCAACTTTTAGGATTAGAACCTGATTTATATGCGGTGATGCGTGTTCCGAGCCGGGAATTAAAAGTCTATATTCCGGTTAAACTCGATTCGGGACATATACAGGTTTTTGAAGGCTACCGCGTTCAACACAACTTTGCGCGTGGTCCGGCAAAAGGCGGAATTCGTTATGCGCCCGATGTAACTTTGGACGAAGTGAAAGCACTTTCAGCGTGGATGACTTGGAAATGTGCGGTTGTTAACGTCCCGTTTGGCGGCGCGAAAGGCGGAATTATTTGCGACCCGCGACAAATGTCCGAAGGTGAACTAGAACGCTTGACGCGGCGTTACACGGCGGAACTGCTTGATTTTATCGGTCCCGACAAAGACGTTCCCGCGCCTGATATGAACACCAATGAGCAAACGATGGCATGGATTATGGATACCTATTCAATGCACGCCCGCCATACGGTTACAGCTGTCGTAACGGGAAAACCGATTGCTTTAGGCGGTTCGCTAGGCAGACGCGAGGCGACGGGACGCGGCGTATTATTTACCGTCAATGAAGCCATCAAACGCTTTGGTCTAATGCCCGAACAAACTTCGGTCGTTGTCCAAGGTTCGGGAAATGTCGGCGGCATCGGCGCAAGTTTAATGCATGAAAAAGGTTATAAAGTGGTTGCTATTTCTGACATCTTCGGCGGTATTTATAATTCAAACGGTCTTAACATTCCCAGTGTTCTGGATTATCTACAATACACTAAATCACTTGAAGGTTATAAAGAAGCCGATTATGTCAGCAATAGTGAATTATTGGAAATTAAATGTGATGTTTTAGCTCCGTGCGCGACGGAAAACCAGATTACTTCGGAAAATGCCGACCGCATAAAATGTAAAATTTTAGCCGAAGGCGCAAACGGTCCGACCACGCCGAAGGCAGACAAAATCCTGCACGACAAAGGAATTTTTGTTATTCCTGATATTTTATGTAATGCGGGCGGCGTTACCGTTTCGTATTTTGAATGGGTGCAGGACCGGATGGGATATTTTTGGCGAGAAGATGAAGTAAATCAAAGATTAGAGGAAAAAATGGTCGCAAGTTTTGTCGAACTTAGCAACCTTGCCGAACTGCACAATGTTGACACGCGCACTGCCGCGTATATGCTGGCAATTGACCGCGTGGCGTATGATACAAAGATGCGCGGCATCTATGCGTAAGAAAATTTACTTAATTTGTTAGAAATGCTTGCTTTTCTGATAAATATGCAGTAAGGTTTTACGAAGTTGTAATTGAGTTGATAAATTTTTATTGACTTTTGAGCAAATCTCTCGTATAAAATTTACAGCTTTAGACTATAATTGTATAAGATATACTTGAAAATTTTGTTCTTTTTATGTTTGAAAGTTTTTAGGTGTATGCAATAATTGAGTAGTTTTGCAAAAGATTGCATTATCGTTTTATCTTTTGAAGAAGCTACAATTGAAATTCAAATTTTTAATAATATTTTCGGCGGAGGAATGTGATGAAACTCGCTAACAAAGCGTTTGTAATTGCGCTTACAATGCTGGCATTGATTATTTCAGCGTCAGCCCAAACCATTAGGTCGAACCAAGATGACCGGAATCAGGCACCAACTGTTGGTACAGGTGGTCCTCCGGGAGGTCCGACGGGTCTTTTTACAATTTATGACGGACAAACCTTGCGAAGAGGTGAGTTCACTTTTAGCGCGGCATACAGTAATTATGACCGCGATCCTGGTAATGTGGATATTGTCGAAATACCGCTAAGCTTTCAGG
>JACCYR010000184.1 GCA_013696385.1 Acidobacteriota bacterium | reverse complement strand
AGCAAAATTGTGAATCTTCGCTCCGCCCAATCATAAAGGTTTCGTGTTGGTCAAACGTGAAAACGCGCCCCGTCTGTGGTCCTGCAATCACGCGCAATGTTACTCGCATCTGTTATAAAATTTATTTCAAATGAAAAATTATTTTAACATTTCGGACAAATTTTCATTTTCTTATTCTCTATGGCTTTTGCGGAAGCTAAAACCCTTTTCAGACATTATAGACGTTTTTTAAGGGAATATCATCTATCATTGAATTTTAGTTCAAATCGAATCCACACCGCCCGCAAAACTTAACGTTTGGTGGAAATTTCCCGCCGCAGCGTCCGCAAATTTTCTCGACTTGTCTGCGAATATTTTGCGGAAAGTTAGAAAGAATCCCGATGGATTGATTCGACTGCAAACCGCGCGTTTGACCGATATTTAACCCGCAGCGTCCGCAAAACTTGGAAGCGGAAGACAAATTTGCCGAACAACGCGGACACGGAAAACCTTGTTTATTTTCGCCTTCGCTAATGATGGAAAAAGATTGATTACCGCAGCGTCCGCAAAATTTTACACCTTCGGCAAAACGCGCATTGCAGTTGGTGCAAGCAACAATACCCGGCAATAGGCTGGAAGGAATATCACCGCCGCTGCTTGCCTGTGAAGGCTGACTGGTTGCGCCGTGCAAAGTTTTGAGCTGCGCTTGGATAACTTGTTCGTCTGTGTCTTCGCGGATTTCAATGACGCGCTCATCGTCTTTTTCGCCCGCTTTTGAAACTCTCAAAATATGCTGACCGGCAGGAACGGTTGACAAAACCAATCTGCCGGAACTTCCGACACTTCCCTTTCTTTCATCATTAACATAAACTTCTGCGCCAATCGGAGCTAGAATTACAAGTCTGGATGAGCCAACATTGGTGTTGTCGTCGATATTTTCCGTTGCTTCTTCAAGTTCTTCAATCCATTCCCTAACGCTTGCCGGACGTTTGTTCGGATCGGTTTCCAAAGCCCGCATAATTGACCATTCAACATCTTTCGGAATATCCGAACGCAAGGTCGAGAGCGGTGGCGACGCGTGCATAATTTTCTGCATTACAAGCTGCATCAAATCGCCCGTAAAAGGCGTTTTGCCACCGAGCATCAAATAAGCAATCGTGCCAAGCGCGTAAATATCGGCGCGGACATCAACGCCGAGTTCGGGTTGCATCTGTTCAGGCGACATAAATTCCGGCGTTCCGATAATGCCGCGTGAAGAAGGCGTGGCGTTTGAACTAACGTCGGTTACAGTTTGATTGACGATTTTTGCAAGTCCGAAATCGCCGACTTTAATAAAACCGTCGCCTTTTCCTTTCGTCATTATAAAGATATTGGCAGGTTTCAAATCGCGGTGCAGAACTCCGGCTTTGTGCGCGGCTTCCACGCCGTCGGAGATTTGCCGCAAAAAATTAATGGCACGTTTGACGGGCAAAGTTCCTTCGCGCCGCAAAAGCCGGTGAAGCGTTTCGCCTTCGACATATTCCATCACAAGATAAAAAACGCCGTCGGCACTTTCGCCGAAATCGGTAACGTCAACAATGTGCGGATGGCTAATCGAAGCCGCCGACATTGCTTCGCGTTCAAACCGCGCAATCGCTTCGCCTTCCTGCAAATCATCGCTGCTTAAAACGTCTTGCCGAACAGTTTTGACGGCGACGCGGCGCGTTCCCAAATTTTTGTCCTTTGCCAGATAAACTTGCCCCATCGCGCCGCGACCAAGCCGTTTTTCGAGCAAATAACGATTAGCCAGAAGTCTGCCGCCGGGCAAACTAAGGCGCGTTTGCGCCTTGTCTTGCGGACAATAATCTATATTGTCTTCATAGCAAACTTCACATTTCGGGCATTCCTTCATTCTCTCTATCTTCTCTATTTATTAAACATTTACCAAATTATGAACGCGAAAAAATTTAACTTGTTGCAATTAAATCCATTTTTGGACTTTATTTTTTAATCTTGCTATAATCCGTTTCGTTAGTTTATTGGGTCGTTAGCTCAGTTGGTAGAGCAGCGGACTCTTGTTCATTGAAATAGGAGCTTCTATTGGAAACAATAGAGTGGAAAATGCGGCTGTATGCTGGGAAACCCTGAGAGCTTTGAGTACGCGCGTCCATCGTAAAAATCTTAAAGATTGGGCAATCAGCAGGCAACTCTTGATAAAGTTTTCGGATTGTTAGGTTAGTGATAGTGATGGAGCAACGCTATGACAAATGAGAATCCAAATAAAAAAGGAACTTTAGGAGAGATTGCTGTTTGTAAAGAGTTATTACAACTTGGATACGAAGTATTTGTCGAGGTTGGCAATCATTCAAAAGTTGATTTAGTAGTCTTGGATGAAAATTATAAAACTTATAAGATTCAAATAAAAACTATCAAATCAAAGAATGAAGTTGTTGAAGTTTATTCAATTAAAAATTGTCTTAACCCGAAATATAATTCGAGATATACGATTGAACAAGTTGATATTTTTGCCGTTTATGTAATTGATAAAGATTTTGTTTTTTACATAACGTCAAAAGAACTTCTTATTAACAGTAAATCTTCTAAGTTTAGATTATCTGAAAGCAAAAACGGACAAATAATAAATGTTCGTTACACTAAAGATTATCTAAATTTCAAGAAAGCCCTCAGAGACTATACGCCGCATGCCCAAACAGAAAATGCTGTGGGTGATGAGATAGTCCAGACTACAACGCTAAAGGTTTTAGCGGCTGGTGAAAGCCAGTGTGGTAGGTAATCCGCGGGTCGCAGGTTCAAAACCTGCACGACCCACCAATAATATAAAAAGACAAGTTTTAAGCAGACTTGTCTTTTTTAGTTTTTCAGACT
>JACCYR010000167.1 GCA_013696385.1 Acidobacteriota bacterium | reverse complement strand
AGTTGATTATACGAACAAAAACCCGGAGTATTCGGACGGATATTACCTGCTCGGAAACGCATATGTTGGTGCCGAGCAAAGGGATAAAGCGATTGAGGCTTATAAAAAAAGTTTGGCATTGAGTCCGAAATTTGCCATAGCCCGTTACAATCTCGGTTATATGTATTTTTTGACTGATGATTTGAAATCCGCTCGTGAGCAGTATAATGCTCTGCTTCAAATTGATGCTGATTTAGCCGCGAAATTAAAACAGGCGATGGAGAAAAAATAGTTCTCCCGCAGTTTCATCAAAAATTGTTTGACCGCAAATAAATTGTTAATTTCAACAATTTATCTGCAGTCTTATTTGACGACTACGTTTTGAGTTCGCGCCTAAAGGTTGGCTCTTCGCTAAACAGGAAGCCAACTAAAGTTGGAACTCAAAACGCTTACTTTATCCGAAAATTGATTTTGACGGAAATTCAAAATGATTTCCCATCAAAAAATAGGCAAGATTTGGCTGCTCGTGTGAACGGTCGTAACCGACAAGTTCGACGTAAGCGCGTCCGCGCACATCTTCGCCGTCTGATTTTCCTTTGACTTCGCACGCACCTTCCCAATAGACAATCATCGTCGTTCCGCGCGTGTCGAGTTCCTGATTTTTCATCACGGGCGTAACGGTTAAATCCAAATCAAATTTCGGAACTTTCACCTTCCAGCCGCTCGGATAGGTCGCTTTAGTATCTGGGCTTTTCCAATAGCCAATTGGCTCAATCATAAAATCTTCTTTGACAAGCGGCGTAAATTCGCCGTCTTTCTCGACAAAAGTTCCGCTTGAGAAGTTTGAAACGCCGCTCGCGCTATTGCGAAGTTGATAACACATCAATTCGGTTTCGTTGGTTAGTTGAATCGAAAACCAATCCCAGCCTTTCTGATTTTCCGTCGGCGTCCAAGTGCCAAATTCCCTATCCATCCACGCCGCGCCGTGAAAATGTTCGGTTTCGCCGTTCCAAACAATATCGCCTTCCATTTTCATTCTCGTATATGAAAAATAGCGCGACGCTTCGCCTTCATCTTTGAACGATACGCCGTTTTTTGCTTTTCCGTTTAAAATCGGCTTTTTCGTCGGCTGCAAGGTCGCTTCAAAAACTATGTCATTACCGATTGTAGCGCGAACAATATGCGCGTCATTCGATTCGCGCAAAGACCAATCGCCAAGCCGCAAATGAAAATGCTGCTCGCTTGCCGAAGCCGGTTGGTCAAACCAACCGTTTGCACTTTTACGATGGGCGTAACGAAATTTTTTATCGGTTATATCGGTTAAAGCAAAGTGCGCGAAATAAATCGGATTGCCAAAAAGACGCAGCGGCACGAGTGAGAATTTATCCAAATCCGTACGTCGCTTAAAAAACACGAGTTCAAAACCAAAGCGTTTTCCCGAAACCGTTTCGCCGTGTCCGGTGTAATACCACCATTCGGTTTGTGCATTTTTGTGGGCGGCGAGGTCGCGCGGCAGCGAAACCGGCTCAAATTCCGTGCCGTCGCGCAGAGTTTCCGCTTTGCCGACAGACGCTTCGGCTACGCCTTCGAGAAAATCAGTCGCGTTTTGTTCTAATTTCTTTAAAATGGCTTGAAAATTATCCTGCAATGTATTTTGCTCGCTCATAATTGCTATCCTTTTAAAATCTAATTAAAAGCTAACAATTTTGGGCGGTTAGTGGCAAGTTGGCAAAAAATTAAAAAGAGTGTGGAAAAATGCGGAGTTTGCCGGAACAAACTAGTTTTTAAGGTGTGTATCAACATTGACGCGCTGAATTCGCAGAACAACGCGCACTATATTTGAGCGTTGGTCAAGATTAGCGGTAACAAACGGCGGCGCGTAATCGGAATTTGTGTTTAAAGCCTTTTCAAGTTCGCTCACCGCATTTCGGTCTTTTGAAGGTTCAACGACTTCGGCAATCTGCGCTAAACCGTCGCCAAAGACATCGGCGACGACAACGACCTCGTCGTCTTCCATTTTTCCGCGCACGATTGACTTTGTCAGCGCAATCAACGCGCCGTTTGGATTGACCGAAGGCGAATCGCCTGAAACCAAAATACGGGCGGCGGCAAAATCAGCCGCGCTTAATTCAAATTCATTTGACGGCAATTCGGAATTGGTATTCGTCAGCATGACAGTTGTTTTAGACATCGGTTCAACCTTCGCCAACTCAAATTCCGGCGGATTATTAGCGGCGGAAAGCAGCGTCCACAAGAGCGTAAAGCCTAAAAATAAAGCCGTAGCCACGCCGACGCTATACGGCATCAGCCGCATTTGCAGCCATCGCCGAAAATCTTCCGTAAAAACTGACGGTTGTTTTGATTTAACTTCCCACGCGACACTGTTTCGCACCGCCATCATTAAATTATTCGACAATTCAGGACGCGGCAAAATGTGCAAATCGCGGCGCAGTATTTGAAAATCAGCCAACTTTTGCCGACACAACGGGCACCGCGCCAGATGTTCGTCAAGCGTTGCGCGTTCCTCGCCCGTCAAAATATCATCAAGATAAACTGACAGATTTAATTGTAAATTTTCGCATTTCATTTTTTTATTTTCGGATTTCGATGTCTGAATTAAACCCGCAATCCAAAATCTAAAATCTAAAATCTAAAATTGAATGACTGACCGACCCCGGCTGTTTTCATAGAATTCACTAGAAAACAAACGGTTTTGTTTGGATATTTCGCGCTTTTTTCGGCAATTATCTATTAACGGATGTTGCTGGTCGCGTTTTCAAAATATGCCGAAACCCGCGCTTTACGTCCAAACTTTTCGTTCACCTTGACCTCTGGTTTGGCACCGATTTTGGTTATTTTAGTGTTACCGGGGCGGGTCAATCATTCACTCATTTTGTCCGTTGTTCATGGTTAGTTGTTCGTTGTTTTTTACAACTTACAACGAGCAATTAGCAACGAACAAATTTTCAAATATCAACCAACTTCCTTCTTAATTCTTCGCGTCCGCGTGCAATCCTTGATTTCACAGTTCCGATATTTATTTCCAGAACCGACGCGATTTCTTCGTAACTTAACCCTTCGATGTCGCATAAGACAACTGCTTCCCGAAAAATATCAGGCAGTTCGTGCAAAGCGTTTGTCAAAACTTTCTCGCGTTCGCGCCGGAGAATCTTTTCTTCTGGATTGGCAAAACTGCCTGAAATAGTTTCCTGAAGCGGCGTTTCGCTTTCGCCGAAAGGCGCGTCAAGCGAAATCATTTTCCCGCGCTGGCGGCGCGCCCACCAGCGAAATTGGTTGCGCGACTGGTTTATCGCAATCCGAAAAAGCCACGTTTTCAAATCCGCTTCGCCGCGAAATTTCCTTATTGCTTTAAAGACGCTCAAAAAGGTTTCCTGCGTCAAATCTCCGGCTTCTTCCGCGTCATTTGTAATGCGAAACAGCAAAGCGTAAACATCATGGGTGTAGCGCGTTACAAGCGTGTCAAAGGCGGCGGCATCACCCGCTTTTAATCTTTCAATGAAC
>JACCYR010000137.1 GCA_013696385.1 Acidobacteriota bacterium | reverse complement strand
CGCCGAGCAGATAATCTTCCAAAGATACGGTATTAACAACCGTCAAACTGCCGCGCGAATTGACAAAAACTTCGATACGCCCGCGATATGCTTTGCCGTTGACGCGAACCGGCACGGCGCGTTCATTTACCGAACCAAAGGCGACGGCTTTGAGCGAAGAAAATTTTGCGCCCGCGCTTGCGCCTGAAACAATAACTTCGCGCAGATTCGGATTAATACCGGTATTCGTCGGATTGCTTGAACCTGTCAGTTCGACGTTGTTCGGGTTTGCATTCGGGCGCGTCGGAATGATGCTTCGGACTTCGGATTTCGGATTTTTCGCCACTTGATTGGAAAGTTTAACGGCTTCGTCCGAAGGCTGCGCGAATTTTTCGGTTATCATTTCGGCTTCAAAGCCTTTATCGCTCAAATCCGCTTTGAAAACATTGGCTTCTTCGATAGTTTCAAAGGTTTTCTCTAAATGGATGCGCCAAGTGTTTGTTTTCAAATCAATCGAAGCGGAAGTTTTTTCGCCCGTCGCGCCCGCCACCTCTTTCGCCAACGCTTCGGCTTCTGTTTGGCTTTCGACATTTGGAATCTCAAAATGATAAATCTCAATCTCCGGCGGACGATACGCCCGCGCCGTAACGCTGATTTTGGTTGTGTCCAAAAACCTTTGCGGTTCGTCAGAACTTACTGCGACCAGCGACGAATCGGTTGTCGTAATCGCAACACTCCGCGCATTAGTCGCCAAACCAATGCGAATTACCGGCTCGCGCTCAAGCAGAAAAAACGATGTTTCATTAGGTATTTCGCAAAAATCTTCGTCAGCGAAAACCATTTGAACCGAGGCGGAAAACGCCAGAACCGAAAACAGGAAAAATAAGAAGCGGTAAAACATATTTTTAATTGCAGAAGAACTAAATTTTATTTTTTGCAACAATGAGTTATGCAGATTTACGCAAATCAAAAACCGTATTTATCAGTAAAATTCGTCGTTCTTTCATCTGTGTTTATCTGTCAACAAATTTCTTTCATGAAATGCGCGTGTTTGTTCGCGGCTAAATCATCATTTTTCCAACGCATTAAAGATAAATGGAAAAGTCCCGAAACTCTGCCCGCGATGCTGCGGACGAAAGGCAAAAAGAATGATTTTTCCTTTGCCGTAATTGGTTTCGGCAAGTGCGGTTTTGCCGTTCATATGTTTTTCGCCGAGCGTCCAGCCTGAAAGCAGAGAGTTTTTCACGGCGTAGTTGGCGATGGTTTTTACTTTGTTTTCATCTGTAATTTTATAAGCCGAACTATTGGTAAAATAGGCAGGCGTTTCTTCCTGTAAACCTTTGGCAAGCGGATTTTTTGTGTCAACTTCTAGTTTAACAACCGAACCCGGATTGTAAAATTCATTGCGTTTCAAGCCGTTCAAGGCGTTTTTCATCGGCAAATTAAAACGCTTAATAATCATCTCGCACGAATCGTCAAAGCAGATTAGTTTTCCGCCGTTTTCGACAAAATTTTTCAAATTCGCAACGCCTTTTTCCGTGATTCCGCCCGTAAATTCTTCGGCGTAACGCTCCGCACTCAGTCCTTTGACAATCGAGTTTTCGCTGTCGGCGGGCAAAATTATCGCGTCAATCTTTAAATTGTTATTGCGAAAATCCGTATCGGAAATTGATTGAAACGGAATTTGAAAAATGTCGAGAACAAACCGTGTCCAACCTTCGTCCATCGAGCTTGTAAAACCTTTGTAAAGCCCGATTCTCGGATTTGTTTTGAGCGGATTCGGCAATTTTGCAAACGCTTCTTTGTTCGGTTTGAGATTTAAAACTTGCCGCGCTTGATTGATATTTTCAACCGGCTTCAAAGTATTCTGATATTTTGCAAAATCCTTGATTTTCCAAACCGCGTCGTAATCAATTCCCATTTGCAGAGGCAAAGTCCAACCCGCCACGTCATATGGAACTTCGGCTTCGCCCTTTGCATTTAATCTTTCGGGATAAATTTGTTTTTCAAAAAGACTCAAAACATTATTTTTCTGCGTCTGATTGACGAAAACGAGAAAACTACCCAAAGGAATTTCGTGAAAATCGGTTTGGTTTTTCTCTTGTGTAACTTCGAGTTCGCGTGTCATTTGTTGAACTTCGATGCCTTGCCACATTAAAATTTCGAGAAAACGCGAGACAGTTTCGGCATTTGGCTGTCCGGCATAAACGACAAATGCTTGCGGTTCATCCTTTTTCGCCGTTAGATTTGCTCTACTTAAATCATAAAAATTTCGCAAATAACGCTCGCGGAATTTCGCCGCCATTTCAAGCAGCCCGCGCGAAGCAATCATTTCAATTCGCGCAATATCGGCAGGTCGCCACGCGCCGCCTTCCCACACGTCGGGAAAATTTGTCGCCGGTTCAAGCAGCGAAGCCAAACCGCGTGCGCCGCGATTTTTCTGTAATTGCTCTTTGCTAATTGTAACCGGCGACATTAAATCCGCGCTTGCCGCTTCCGACAAAATTCCGATGGAATTATGATAATAAGGCGCGGAACGAAAACCGCCGTGCCACCAAGTATCATAAGTCGAATTTGTCGCCACGCCCGCGATGTTTTCCGCCTGCAAATCCGCCGCCATTTTATAACCAATCAAACCGACTTCGCGCAAAATCGAAGGCGCAACCCGCGGATTCGGCGGGTCGAAAAACGGCGGAATAATAAAGCGCGAAGCCGTCTGACCTTGCTGATGAATGTCATAGACAATTTCGGGAAACCATTGCCGCCAAAAGAGTTTTGTAATTGCCTGCGTTTCGCGCAGATTCAACATAAACCAATCGCGGTTATCGTCGTGTCCGGCGTAATAATGATAAAGTTCGGGCGGCGAGGTTCCTTCGGATTTTGTTCCTAAAGTTTTGCGATACCAATCGGCGACAATATCAATTCCGTCGGGATTTGCCGATGGAATCAGCAGCAAAATTGTGTTGTTGAGAATTTCTTTTGTATTGTTATCGGTTGCCGTCGCTAATTCATAAGCGAGATTCATTGACATTTGCGAGGCGACAATTTCCGTCGAGTGAATCGAACAGGAAATTGCGACAATCGTTTTACCGTTTTTGATTAGATTTTCGAGTTCTGTCCGGTCTTTAATCAAACGCGGATTTGCAAGTTTCTGGTTTATCTGTTTGTATTTGTCAAGGTTTTTGATATTTTCGGGCGACGAAATAAAAGCGACAATTAGCGGTTTGCCAAGTGTTGTTTTGCCGATTTCCTGAACTTTAACTTTCTCGCTTGCCGCGTCCAGCTTTTGAAAATAATTCGTGATTTGTGTCCAATCGGCAATCGTTTTATTATCGGTCGGATGAAAACCTAAAACTGTTTTCGGCGTTGGAATTTGGGCGGAAATCGCAAAGGCAAAAAGCAAAATTAAAACGCCAAGCCGCACAAATTGGAGCGCAAGTGGGACGCTCGCGGTAATTGAATTCAGACGACGGACAACAGATAAAACAGTAAGCATAATGAAAACTTTTTCCTTTGAAGCGATTAAAAAAAACGAAAAATTGACCTTTCCTGTCAAAGAGTCTAACAAATCTCGCTTTGTCGGCAAACTCAGATATTGGTGGTGCTGGATTTCGGCGGCAGTTTTGCTTTTGTTCATCGCTTTGCCGATAATGATTTTTTTACAGCTTATAAATCGGCGTTTGTGGTTTTATCCGTTGTGTTTGTGGGGCGCAAAAGTATGGCTCAAAGCGTGTGGCGCAAAGGTTAAAGTTACGGGACGCGAAAATCTTAACACAAACGAAAATTATATTTTCATTTCAAATCACCGTTCATATCTCGACACGGCGACGCTTTTTGCACACACGGGACGGAGAATCGGTTTAGTCGCCAAAAAAGAACTTTTGAAAGTTCCGGTTTTTGGGCAAGGAATGGGTTTTGTAAATATTATTGCGATTGACCGCAGTAATCCCGAAAGTGCTTTGCAGTCAATAGGTAGAGCTGAAGCAGTTTTGAAAGACAATTATTCTTTCGGCGTTTTTGCCGAAGGCACACGCGCT
>JACCYR010000388.1 GCA_013696385.1 Acidobacteriota bacterium | reverse complement strand
TCGGAACGCTTTTTTACGTGATGGTCGGAATGGCATTTTTGTTCGGCGTGCTGCTCGTGATGCCGATTGGCGCGGCTGATATGCCGGTCGTGATGTCTTTGATGAATTCTTACGCCGGACTCGCTTCCGCCGCGACGGGTTTTGCGCTCAATAATAAAGTTCTGATTATCGCCGGGACGCTCGACGGTTTTTCCGGTTTTATTCTTTCGATTTTGATGTGCCGCGCGATGAATCGTTCGATAACAAATGTTCTATTCGGAGCGTTCGGTTCGGCGAAAACCGAAGCGACGCAAGTTGAAGGAACGATGCGTGAGATTTCGCTCGATGATGTCGCCGTGCAACTTGCTTACGCGCATCAAGTTGTTTTCGTTCCCGGTTACGGAATGGCGACGGCGCAGGCGCAGCACGCTTTGCGCGAATTGGCGGACACGCTTGAAAAGCGCGGCGTTTCGGTCAAATACGCGATTCATCCGGTTGCGGGAAGAATGCCCGGACATATGAACGTGCTGCTTGCCGAAGCCAACGTGCCGTATTCGCTGCTTTATGAACTCGAACAAGTCAATCCCGAAATGCCGACAACCGATGTCGCCGTCGTCGTCGGCGCAAACGACACGGTAAATCCCGACGCGCGGGATAATCCCAAAAGCGCGATTGCCGGAATGCCGATTATCGAAGTTGACCGCGCTGGCGCGGTGATTGTTCTCAAACGCGGACAGGGCAAAGGTTTTTCCGGTATCGAAAATCCATTGTTTTTCAAACCGAACACGGCGATGCTGTATGGCGATGCGAAAGAATCTTTATCGAAATTGACAAGCGCGGTTCAACAAACCTGAAGGTGAAAAATTTGGTCAGAAAAATTTTGTCTGCAATTATTAATGCCTACGATGGTTTATTTAACTGGTGGGAAAGCCTGCCGGTTCAACGTTGGAAAGCCAATCTGCTGGTCGCGGCTTTTCTCGTTTCGCTTTGTGTGATTGAAGCGGCGCGGCAAAATCTTCTGCCGGGATTTCTCCAAAATATTCCAACCAATCATTTCTACGCGGTTAATATCGCTTTTAATTTGCTTTTAACGCTCGAAGTATTAAGTTTAATCTTCATTCTGCCCGGTTCCGTCGCCAACGCAATGGGCAAACAATTTGAAATTCTTTCTTTGATTTTGCTGCGCCAATCTTTTAAAGAATTCGTCCATTTTACCGAACCGATTGAGTGGACACAGGTGGCTACTTTTGTTCCGGTAATGCTGTCGGACGCACTCGGCGCAGTATTGGTTTTCGGGCTTTTAAGGCTTTTTTATACTCTCCAGAAACACCGCCCGATTACGCTCGACGCGGCAGAATTGGCGAACTTTGTAACGACGAAAAAATTAATTGCATTGTTTTTATTGATAATTTTCGCGGCAATCGCCGCCTATGATGCTTGGAGATGGCTAACCGGCGGCGCGACTTATCAATTTTTCGAGGTTTTCTACACTGTTTTAATCTTCAGCGATATTTTACTGGTCTTAATTTCGTTGCGCTACAACTCGACTTACAGCGTCGTCTTCCGCAACTCCGGCTTTGCCGTTGCCACCGTGCTTATCCGGCTCGCGCTGACCGCACCGCCTTTTTATAACGTCGGTCTGGGCGTTGCGGCGGCAATTTTAAGTCTCGGATTGGCATACATCTATAACAATTTCTCTTTGTATCCGCCGCCATCCGAGGTCAAGAACTTAATCATTAAAGCAGACGGCGAAACTTCTTCCGATAAGAAATAATTTGCTTTACTAGTGTAATTTAACCTAAGTTACTTGTTATAAAACTTTAAGAATTTTTTTGCCCGCGCTAGTACGCGAAACACTATGAAATAAGGAGTAATTGTCATTACTTTCGCTTTATTTTTTAGCGTCTTTACCTCATTTTGCGGGCAATATCTTCAAAACTTTGATAACCAGGAGTTATCTCAAAACGCTTGAGCTTTTTTATTCCGCTTTTTTTAAGATACTTTCGATTTGTCGAAGGTGGCGGGCTTCGTGTCCGCCGATCAGCGCGAGCCATTCGCTAGCGTTGAGTTCGCCCATAAACGGATGCGGAAATTTGAAGTCGGAACATTCAACCGACTCGAAAAGCGGACGCAATTCTTTGAGTCTTTTTCGGTTTTCTTCCATTTTCGCCAGCGATTCTGCGATTGTCTGTTTGCCGCTCGGACGAACCATGTCGGGTGCTTCAAACTTTTGGCTTCTCGCTTCAATGGCTTTTGTTACAAAATTTTCCGTCAAATTTGCTCTGCCGTCCGATTTTTTCCCTGTGGCTTGCGCCTGCGTCAAAAGTTTGGCGGAAATTTTCGCCATTCCTTCTTCGACAATTGAAATATGCTCGACTAATTGAGCGATTGACCATTTCTCGCCTTCGGGCAAAAAATTCGCCTGCTTATCGGGCAAATCTACAATCATTTGTTTAAATTGCTCGCGGACTTTATCGTTTGTCGCATAAATATCGGTAATTGTTTGGTTGTTCATAGTTTTTTCCTAAAATTTTAGTTTCCAAGCGCAACCGCTTGCGGGCTGAAAATCAAGCGATGCCAGCGCAGGTAACTTCTTGCGCTGTCGGTTTCGTTTTTCATCTGCTTAATGTAACCTGTTTGCAAATAAAGCATACTGTCTTGCGTCCATTCAAGATTGATTATCGGGTTAAATGAAACCAGAGTGCTTTCGTCGGGCAAAGTGCCGAGCGGCTGATTCGGCGTTACGTTTGCCGCTTGATTTGCATTTGCATTTGCGTTCGGTTCGGTGTTCGCTTCGATGTTTGCGTTTCCTTGTTCCTGTTTTTGCAGTTGTTCGTCAAACGCTTTTGAAGAAATAAGTAGTTGATTACGAAGCGGAATCGCGGCTTGTGTCGGCGCATCGCCAATCGCGTCGTAAATCCTGGTTTGCGTATTAAAAGCAGCGGCGATTTTTGCCGAATCGGGCGACCAAACCGGATGAACCGCCGTTAAATTATCATCAAGCCGTCGTTCACGCCCGTTTTTTTCGACTAGGCGCGGTCTACCCATCGGGATGAATAATTCTCCTTTGCCATCAGCTTGGTATTTCAGAAAATTCCATTCCTGATAAGTTGCCGCGAGCGACACCAGCATTGAACTGTCCGGCGACCAGACAAAATAAAAATAAATTAAACCTTCGTTTTGCGTCAGCGGTTTGACATCATTGCCGTTTGCGTCCGCTGTGTAAATTTGCTCGGTGCGAAATGTCAAAATGGCTTTCGGTGCTTCGCCTTCCGGTGCTGTATTAGCAGGCGGCGCAGTATTTGTATTTTCGCTGTTTGTAGTTAATTCAGTATTGGCGTTGGCTTCGGGACTTGGCGCGGTGTTCGCATCTTTTTCGGTCTGATTCGGTTCGCTTTGCGTCGGCTCGCCGTTGGTTTGACCAACGCGCACCATCGCCACAAACGCGACATTGCTGGAATCCGGCGACCAGACAATCGTTTCGGGAAAATGAACTGCCATTCCGTCGTGCGTGATTTTCCGCAAAAGTTTTCCGTCCGCCGAATACATATCCAGCCGAAATTCCGACGGCAAATCTTCGACTTTGTGATAAACCGCCAAAACTCTCTGTTTATTTGGCGAAGTAATTGTTTTATCGAGCAGTTCTTGCAGACGATTCTGGTCGAAATCGCTCTGCACCGCCGCGTTTCTTTCTTCTGATTGCACAGTTTCATTGGTCGCGGGCGGCGCAGGAACATCAGATTCAAACCGATAGTTCAAGCGCAGCGCGGGAACATCGCGCAAAGTTTGCGGCGCAACCATTTGTTTGTTATCGAAAACTGCCCGCCCGCAACCGAAAGCCGCGAGTAAAAGCGTAAATAAAAGAAACTTTCCAAAGTTTCGCTGAAACATAATTTTCAAACCAACACTCTAAAATTTTAAAAAACAATTAACATAGATAAAAACAGTAGTGCTTTGTAATCTTAATTTTGATAATTGAAATTTCGCTAAGCGTTTTGAGTTCCAACTAAAGATTAGCTTTTCGCCAGCTAAGAGCCAATCTTTAGTTGGAACTCAAAACTTTAAAATTTAGATTACAAAACAATAGGCACTTAGCGGTAGAGAACTTTGCTGCTAACTATTGCTTCTTTTCCTGCCAACTCCCTATAAACCCTGTAAAATTTTACTTCAAATCCGCCAATAAATAATTCTTATAAAGTCGTTTTTGCGCGTCTGTCGGATTTTCTACTGGCACAATTGAATAATTCTGATTAGCTTGTTCGCCGAGCGTGATGTCAAGTTCGCGCAAAGTGTCGAAACGGAAAACGGTTAATTTCACTTTGTCGCCTAGTTTCATCTGGCTTAAATAACTTTGCAAAAAAGTTTGGCTGGCGCGGTTTCCGTCAATCGCCACGATTTGGTCGGCGGTGTTCAAACCTTGCTGATAAGCGGGCGTGTCGGCAGGTATCGAACTTACCATTAGTTTCCCGTCGTTTTCCGCTAAAGCTGCGCCTAGATACGCTTGCTTTTTGTTGCTTCCTTCGACTGTGAGTTTTAAGCCGATGCCGTTTAAAATCGAATTATAATCAATTTCCGCTGTTCCGCGCACATACTTATTGAAAAACTCGTCCAAAGATTTTCCCGCCATCATTTCGGTAGTTTTCTGATAATCGGCGGGTGTATAATTTCTGCCTTTTTTGAAAAATTCGTTATACAAATAGCGCATTACATCGTCGAGCGATTTCGCGCCGTTTGATGCGGTGCGGATTTCGATGTCAAGCAAAAAATTGACTAGTTCGCCTTTGTCGTAATACGAAATTTGGTTGTTAACTGAGTTTTCATCCTGCCTGTAATACTTAATCCACGCATCAAAACTCGCGTCCTCCAAACTTGTTTCAAATCTGCCCGGACGATTTTGCAAGGCTTTAATAACCGCAACCTTTGATTCAAGCATGTCTTTATCGTTGATTAAATCAGCGCGGCGCAGCAAAATTCCTTCATAATAAGCCGTTCCGCCTTCGGCAACCCAGAGCAATTTCGTATAATTTTCGGTTTCGTAATCAAACGGACCTAAAGTATCGGGGCGAATC
>JACCYR010000076.1 GCA_013696385.1 Acidobacteriota bacterium | reverse complement strand
GTCGCGGTTCTGACCGGAACTCGCTGACCGATTCGCGCCGAAGAATCTTCGTTGTTAAATGCGTGAATCTGTGTCGAAGCGATAAGTTTTGTGTTATTTTGTCTTTGCAGGGCAATCAGATTTATTGCCGGAATTACCAAACCGACTCCAAAAGCCCGCGGAATTATACTTGCCGCCGCAGTTCCGGCAGCACCGCCGTAATTATCGTTTCCGCCGATTCCGATAACTCCGCGCGTTGAACCACCTAAACTAACAAGCGAACCGGAATCTCCGATTTGATTTCCCAATCTCAGTAAATCATTTTTTGAAACCTCGTAAATCTGCACGTCCATCACAACTTCGGGGCGGTCTTTGTCGAGCGATTTGATTAAGTTGCCGATAATACGGATATTTTCTGTCGTATCACGAATGGTAATGCTGTTAGTTGATTTATCAACCAACGGCTGCGTCGGAATTCTGCCCGGCTGTGCGGGAATTGCCGCTTGGACGATTTTCGCAACTTCCGCCGGGTCAGCATTTGCCAAGTAAAAAGTCCGCAAAACAAGTTGTTGGAAAAATTGACGGCGACCTTGGGTTCCGACCATAATCGTTCGCGGACCGACTTTTTGGAAAAACAAACCTTCCTGCAAAAAGATGTAATCGAGAGCTTTCGCGGCGGTTACGTTTTTTAGTTCAATTTTGATTTTCCTGTCTGTGCGGAAAGATTCCGAATCGAAAAGCACATTCAAATCCAAATCCTGCGCCAACTGCTTGATAATATACTGCAAATCAACTCCGCCCGGAAAAGGCAAATCGCGCAGTTTTTCCAACCTTTGCGGAACAACCACATCCGCCGGAATCTGTCTGTCGTAGCCCGTTTTAACAAGTTTAACATCGCCGTTGGCATCGGTTTTCAATTCAGGATTATCGCCGTTTTCCAAACCTTGCTGCAGACGCAGCATCCTTTCCATCTCTGATTTGGCAAGTTCATTTACGGGATCGTAAGCATAAGCCTTGCGAAAAGCGAGATACGCGCCAGCAAAATCCTTTTGTTCGGCTAAGGTCGTGCCGCGCTTCATATACATTTGCGAAGCGTTAAAAAGTGCGCGTTGATAATGCAGGCGGTATTCAGGATTTTTCGGGTCCTCGACGACCGCTAAGGCAAATTCTTCGGCGGCTTTATCCCAAACTTCGGAAACTTCGGCTTTCATTCCTGCCTTGAAATGCTTTTTGCCGTCGCCGGACGCTAAAACCACTATTGGCGAAAGCATCGCACCCAAAAGAAATAATGTAAGTGAATATTGGACGTAAGCAGATTTTTTCATAATTTTGTTTGGTCAAATTTGATCTTTATCAGTTCAGAATCAAAAAGTTTCGGTAACAGATTTTTTACACGCGATTGTTAATCTAAAGTTTCAAAAAGTTTCAATCAACGCCAGCGCGTTAAACATTTTTTCCAACACAGTTTGCGTATTATTAATTTTTAACCAACATCGGTTGCTCTTGGTTTATCAAACTAATATTGTGTAGAAAAAAGTTTAACTTACAACCTGTTAAAAAAGCAATAATTTTTAGAATGGTTAAATTGTTGCATCGCGTTTTTTGCGTTTTTTCTTTGACTTTGTAGAAACGGTTCCAGGAACGGCAAAACCATTAAATTCCCAGTTACAGCTATCACACAGCAGATTATACCGAAACAAAAGTTTTGACCAGATCGGAGTTGGTCGGTATCCGCGCCTGATGCGGCGGCTGTAACATCTGGGACATTTTTGGCTAATCATTTTTTCTTCTCTTTATTGGATTTTGTAATGGTGCTTGTCTTTATTTCCTTGGCTGTAATTTCATGCAGTTTTTCGATTTCCGCGTTTATCTTTTCGGCAACCGAATCTGCTTTCTCGCTTTTTATATTTTCCCTCGCCAAATAAAAAAGTGCATCTTTATAGTGATCGATTGCCCGCTTGTAGCTGCCTTTAAAGGCAGAGCGTTCGGCTTGCTCAATCCAATGCGAAACTTTTATCGAAGCAATAAATTCTTTGAGTGCTTCTTCTGATTCTAATAACTGCACTTCCTGCGGGTAAAATTGGAGTGCGGAATCCAGAACCATCAAAGCCTTTTGCGCCATTTCTATTTTATCGGAAATTGAAACACTGTTTTTTGCTTCGGCGGTCAATGAACGAGATTCAATTTCCGTCCAAGACAGAAGATGAAAATGGTGCAGATCCCGCACAATTTTTCTTCCGCGCTGCAATGCCGCCAGGCGCGGTGAACCGACACCGACTCTTTGCAGCTCTCTTTTATTTATCTGAAGATATTCGTTACAAGTTTCAAAAACTTCCCGATGACCTTCCGACAATTTCCCCAAAACTTTCGCGGCATCCGATTTTTGTTGAATCATTTTTATTATATCGGCATTTTGCTGCAACGATAATTTAATCGGATGACGGTTTTCAGTTGTATGAATCGGAACATTTTTTAGATTGTAATCAAGCCTTTTTCGCGCTGACAGGATGCGATTGTGCGCTTGTCTCAGCACAATTTCGCGCAGAAAAACCGCGCCGCACAAGACCAAACTCGCCCCGATTCCTGCCGTTATCCAAGGCGTTTCTTCGCCGCTTTCGTGCAAAATTCCCCAAGCCAAAAAAAAGAAAGCAATCATTACTGCTGTTGTTAAAATGTAATAATTGGATGCAGGAAGCCAAAACGGACGGTAATTTTTATAACTATTACGCCCGACATTCCTGGCGGAAAATTTCTCTATTTGATATTCGCGGTTTGGTTTATTGGTCAAGTTTTGTCCCTCAATAACTTTTCCCTGACTTTTTTAGTTTATCAAAATTGTCGCAAATTGTTAATAAATAGTTAATTTTAATTTAGAAATTGTCAAATTAAAACATTTTAGGATGACAAGGGCTGTTTTCTAGTGTAATTTTTTGAAGTATGGAAGGCAAAAAAAAGAAAAAACCTGCTCGCCCGATTTTCGATTCTATCCGCAAACCGACCGCTCCGCCAAGTCAAAAGTTAGGAAAAGAAAAGCCGGACGAAAAGGTTCATCCTTCGCGCCGCAAAATCAAACACAAGAAGAAAGAGGAATGGGAAAATCAATGAGTTTTTTCAAAAATTTTTACAATAAAATTATCCGCCCGAATGTTTGGGCAAGACCGGAAATGCCAATCACGTTTCGTGCCGAGATTATGCCCGGAAAAAGCCGCGTGGAAAGAACTTTTCGCATCAAGGATGTTTTGGGAAACGGGCGCGTTACTCTTCACGGATTTGTCGGCGAACACCGCGAAAGCGAATTTGAAAAGATGAATTTCAAGCGCGAACTTTAGTTCGCTCTAAATATGAATTTATAAGTTATAAACGCGACCCACTTTAAGAATTTCTAAATTTTTGATTTTCAATGCTTTAACTTGCCGGACGACCTCGTCAAAATACATCGGCTTGATATTTATCACATAAATCGGGCAGTCTTTTTGCGTAAATTTCTCAAGTTCTTTTTTCAATCTGTTTGGTGTTAAATGATGAGAGACCAGCGCAAGTTCTTTGAGTTCGTCGGGAAATGCACATTCAATTAAAAGCGCGGAAAGTTTTTTCTCCACATTGAGAACTTCCCAAAATTCGTCCATCTCTGATGTGTCGCCGCTTAACGCAAATGTTTTATTATTATCAGAAATAACAAAACCAACGGTCGGAACTTTATGATTGACTGCAATCGGCTTGAAACGGAGATGTTTGACAAGAAATTCCCTATTGGTTTCAAATGTCCGGTATTCCAAAACCGTAGTGTGTTCATTTTTGAGTTCGGAAAAACTCGGATAAACGTCCCAATTAAAAATATCTCTTTCAATAACTTTGATTACTTCTTTCGTCCCGAACACACGAATCGGCACTTCTAGTTTAGCAAACAAATCATCAATAAAAAGCGGCAATCCGGCAATGTGGTCAAGATGCGCGTGAGTGAGAACAACATCACGAATTTGTTTTTTCTGCGTCGAACTGGTTGCCATCGCTAGACTTCCCGCGTCAATCGCCACACAGTCATCAATTACAAAACACGACAGATGCTGCCGCGCCGAAGCGCAGCCGTTTTCATCAAATGTGCTTGGCAAAAGTTGAAATTTCATAATTTAGTTTTTCGGCATTATCGCGCACAGGTTTGAGCGCGTCCGCCATCAATTTCGTAAGTCGCGCCCGTTATCCACGCCGCCTTTTCCGAAGCCAGATAATAAATCAGTTCGGCAATTTCCCACGGTTCGCCGACTCGTCCAACGGGATGTGTTTTTTTGGAATTCTCTAAAAAATCCTTGTATTTTTCTTCTTCCATTCCGCCGCGCTTGTGCAGATTTGTTACAACCACGCCCGGATTTACTGCATTAACGCGAATGCCTTTCGGCGCAAGTTCGAGCGCGGAACATCTCGTTAGCTGGTCAATCGCCGCCTTTGAAACGCAATAAGCCAAAACATTCGGAAATGCGCGAAGTCCGGCAACGCTCGAAACATTGACGATATTTCCCTTTGTTTTTTCAAGCTGCGGAACGCTCTTTTGCATTATATTAAATACAGTGCGGAGATTTATGTCCATCATCTTATCCCAATCATCAAGTGTCGTGTTTTCGATTGAACCATTCAAAATGATACCTGCTGCATTGATCAATACGTCAATCCGATTAAAATTTTCAGTAACATAACTGAATAATCTTTCAACCTGTGTAGCTTCGCGGTTGTCGGCAAGATAAACTTTAACAACACCGGACTTTCCTTGGGCTTCGTCGCGCAGAGCATTTAATTCTTTTTTGTTTCTACCTATAGCGACGACCTTCGCGCCATTTTTTGCAAACAATAATGCAACAGCGCGTCCGATTCCGCTGCTTGCGCCTGTAATAATAGCTACTTTTTCCTGCATAATCTCAGAATCTCTTAAATTCTAAGCAGTTTAGCACAAATACCTATTTGAAAGTCTAGGAGAGAAATTTAAGAATTCGCCGAAATGTTTTATGAAATAAAAAAGGACAGCCGATTTGACTATCCTTTTTTATTTTGCCTGAGATTATGCGAAATGAAACACAGTTGACTCTTTTGAGTAGTTATTGTATCAAAAAATTACACGCCGTTAGTTTGCGGTTTTGTTCCGAAAAAAATTTCAATTGCTTGTTTGGTTTCTTCGCGCTGACGTTTCTGAAAATCATTAACCCAATTAGAAACCGTCGAAACCATTTCACGAGCGGCTTGCTGATTTGTTTTTTCATCAGTTTTTACAGGTATTTCCAGCTTTTTGATGTCGCTTTTCTTGATAACTTTTATTTTGGCTTTGGCTGTCATTATTTCTATTTCCTCTATGTATAAATCCGATATTGTTAATGCAAGATAATTGAATTTTTATTCCTGACGTTTTCTAGATTTGCAATTTTAGTGCCACCTTTTCTGCGTTAAAAATATACATTTTGCATTTTATAAATTATTTGTAAGTTTATTTTTGCAATCTGCAAAGCGCGGGAGAGAATTTTGCGCTTTGCTAATTTGGCTTAACGATTATTTCGCTGGCTGTGTTCCAACTATTTTTATTTCAGAGCGTAAAAATCAGCTTTTTATTAAGAACGGGTTGTTTATAAAAATTTGCGTAACAAATGGCATACGCCTTGCTCAATCACGTTTGTAATGAATTTCACCGATATTCTGATAATTTATTTAGCTTGCGGCGCGCCGTTCGGCGTTTATTATTTTTTGCAAAATCGCCGCAAAAAAGATTTCAGCCTTTTTTGGATTAAAACATTTTTTAATTTCGCGTTTTGGCTTCCTTTTGCCCTCGGATTTTTTCTGGAAAATAAGATCCGACAAAATTTTTATTACTTAAATCCGAATAATGAAAAAAAAATTTTCTTAATCCAAAAACAAATAGAATCAATTTTGCATGAAAGTAAATTGAAAGTTTCGATTTACGATTATCGTGAAATTTTTGACCGCTATCTTGGTTTAACTATTTCAAAAAGAGGTGAAGCGAAAAAGACAGCCGATACGGAAAAAGAGATTTTTCGCATCACTGGTCATAAACAAGTTGAGTTAGCCGCAATTTGTCTGCAAAGACGCAACCAAAAACGACTTTTTTATCATCATACTTTGGCGCGTCAAGATTTTTTACAGTTTATCGCCAAACTATTTAAAGTTAGTTCAGGTAAAATAAAGCTTGGCAATTTATCCGTCGAATTTGTTAAACTCTTAGATGATACAGAAGCGCAGACCGCGCTTGAAAAACTGTTCGCGGAAAATTCGCAAACTGATAAACAATCAGTCGTCAAACACTTGGAGAAAGATTTATGGAATCCAAACAAACACGCACCGTTGTCCGTCAATCCAATTTCGACTCATTTACCGTCTATGACCACGACAGCGAACTTACCCGTCAAAGATTAGACGCGCTTCTTGCTATCAACGCGGAAACGGCTCGTGAAAAAAATTTGTTTAACTCAGAACGGGAAAAAACGGAAGCCGCGATGATGAAAAATCCGCTTTCGCCCGAACAAACTTTCGCGTATTTCGGACTGCTTCTCGGAAGTTTTCCACCGGCGGCAATGTTTCTGCGCTTTTTAATTGATTCGAGAGGTTTGCGGAACGATGATATCTGGATTCTCGGCATTGTTGCTATCGTCAACATTATTTCGGCTGTCGTCGGTTATTTTTCCGGCAAATTTATCGGGAAAATTGTCCGCGAACTCGAAAAAGAGCCTTGGCTTTTAATGGTTTGCACGCTTCCGTTTATCGGAATTTTCTGGGGAATTTTAGCGGGCGGTGCAGGCGGAATTATTATCTTCGTAATCGGCGCATTTTTCGGCGCGATATTGGGCGGCGCGGTCGGCGGCGCGGCTTTACCGGCTTTTGCAATTTTTCACCGCTTGCTGAAAAAAGGCGATGTGGTTGACCGCAAACATTTCCTGCCGTTGGCTTTTGGGATTACCCTTATTATCTGCGGATTTATTCTCGGTTTGTAATTTTTATCGGAAACAATTATTTTGGTTGTAACAATTTTGTAACAACTTTATAACATATCCGATGAAAATTACAATTTTGCCGCTATTTTTTGCTGTTTTTTTATTTTCAGCCGCAGCTTTTTCCCAAACCACGCCAATCAAAAGCGATTTTCAAATCTGGAACGATACTTCAATTACTTTTCCGCTAATAAAATCAAAAGATAAAAGTGGAAAAGAGTTTGACAGGCTGACGTTTTCCGTCAACGGAACTTTACGCTTCGGGCGCAACGTTTCGCGTCCGGTTGACGAGCGCATCGGGTTTGGATTTAATTACCGGCTGAATAAATACATTAGTTTTGTGCCTGACGCTCTTTATCGCGGAAACCAGCCTTTTCAGGGCAGAAAAGATTTTGAAAGCCGTTTCAGATTTGCCGTTAATTTGGAAAATAAATGGAAAAAATTCTCGCTCGTTGACCGCAATCAGATTGAATATCGCCTGCGAAATTCGCGCAAAGATTCGATTCGCTATAAAAATCGGCTGCGCTTAAACATTCCGCTCGTCAAAAATAAAAAGGAACTTTTCACACCGTTTGTTTCCGACGAGCCTTACTACGATTTCCAAGCTCATTCCTGGAACCGCAACGAATTTTTCGCCGGAATCGGCAAAAGGTTTAATAAAAACTTTTCCGCCGATATTTTTTATTTGTTTGTAAAAGATACAAGTTTTCCGAAAACAGTGAACGGAATTGGCGTTAATCTGAAGTTTAAGGTTAATTGAAAATTTGTCTGAAATAATAAAAATTTAGCTTTCATCAATGCCAAATTGAAAAACCTTGCTTTTGAATTTTTTGCCGTCGCGCAGAAAAGTTTCATAAACTTCCCTGTTCTCATCGGTCATTTGCAGAATTTTCGCGCCGATTAAAAATTTTGAGGCGGAGATGTGCTTGCCGATTTGTTCATATCTTAATCCGACAATTTTCATACTTATTTTGCCGTTTGGTAAATCGAGTTCGGCGTTAAGCGTTCGATTTTCACCGACCAGATAATTTTCCTTCAAACGGATTGAAGGCACAATAAAAGCAATTCCTGATTTGCTCAAGTCCTTTGTTTCGCCCGTTATATAAAGATTTATCAACGAGGCTTGAAATCCTCCCGCATTTTTACCCGGTTCAAATGTCAACTTAATCGGCACTTCATAATCATAGCGCAAAGGTACGACACGCTTTGATAATGATTTATTAAATTGTCTGAACAATTTTCTTATCATATTGTAGTTTTTATGCTACGCGCGTTCGGGCTATCCAAGATTTACTTGGTCAATTTTACTCTTTATAAACCTTTTTTCAATAAAATTCAACAAATGTTTTCAAAATTCATCATTTGTTCACATCTTTAAGCTATTTGTAATTGTTGTTTTTGCTATTGAAGGTATAACTTTTACTACCGCTGACCTTAGACTAAAATGACAATTTGCCCGTTTTGCCATTTTGTCAATGATCGGGTTTCAAGCTAAAATTTCTGTTAAATGTTAAAACTTCTGGCACTTGACCTTGACGGAACTTTACTTAACTCAAGCGGTGAAATTCCCAAGAAAAATCTTGAAGCGATTCGGCAAGCCGAAAAGCACGGCGTTTTGGTAACGATTGCGACCGGCAGACGTTTCCGCGATGCGCGTCCCGTCGCTTTGCAGCTCGAATTAAACGCGCCGCTTATTTCACACAACGGCGCGTTGCTCAAATACGCGCACAATCTCAAAACCGTCGCCGCGTCGCTTGTTCCGCAGGAAATTGTGCGCGAGATTTTGCGCGTCGGGCGCGAATTCGGCGGCGACGCGCTTTTAAGCTGCGACCCGCACGGCAAAGGCGTTTTGCTCTACGACAGAGTTTCCGACGAAAACATTCCGCTGCAAAAATATATTGCGTGGTCAAAACGTCTGCACGGCGACGAAGCCGAAGAAGCCGTTCATCACGTCGAAAATCTGGAAGATGTTTTGGAGAAAAATGAAACGGTTCACGTTTCTTTTTCGGGAACTTGTGTGCCGATGTCTGAACTGGAAAAGGTTTTGCAGGACGAACTTAAAAATTCGGCAACAATTCTGACGACCGTTTATCCGCTGCTTGATTTTACGCTGATTGACATTTTGCCGTCGGACGCTTCAAAAGGAATCGGTGTAGAAAAACTTGCTTTATTAAATAAATTTTCGGCGGAAAATGTAATGGCAATCGGCGATAATTTCAACGATTTGGAAATGCTCGAATACGCCGGAACTGCGGTTGTAATGGGAAACGCTTCGCCCGAATTGCTTGAGCGCGAAGATTTTCATATAACTTTGAGCAATGACGAAAACGGGGTAGCATTAGCCATTGAGGAATTTATTTTGGGAGCGTGAAAATGGGCGAAGTTAGAATAAAAGTAAAATTAACAAATGCGTTTGACGAAGCATTGGCGCGGACAAATCAGTACAGATGAAATCCGCATATATGAAGCTGATGCTTTGGTTGCTATGGGCGCGGTTTCATCTGTTGTTCCACAAAATGTAGTGGAACAACTCGGTGTTTTATCAATCGGCAGTAGAATTGCCGAATACGCTGACGGTAGAAAAGATTGTGTTGATTTAACCGAACCAATAACTTTTGACATTATTGGACGTGAAACGATTGAGAGCGCAATGGTTTTGGGCGATGAAGTGATTATCGGACAAACCGTTCTGGAAGTGATTGATATGCAGGTTGATTGTCATAATCAAAAACTTATTCCAAATCCCGCGCATCCCGACCAACCCGCAGTTAAAATAAAATAACAACTTAGCTTGATTTATTGATTTTAAGCCAATGTGTTAATCTTTGGTTTTATTATTTTTTGAGGAGAATTTTATGGCAAATAGAACTGCAGTTATCGAAACAAATAAAGGAACAATCAAATTTGAACTTTTAGAAGAAGACGCGCCGCGGGCGACTGAAAATTTCATACTTTTGGCGGAAAAAGGTTATTACGACGGAGTGATTTTTCATCGCGTCATCAAAAATTTTATGGTTC
>JACCYR010000057.1 GCA_013696385.1 Acidobacteriota bacterium | reverse complement strand
ACCAATAATTTTTCATCTTTTGTCAGAAAAAATTCGACGCATAAAGTTCCAACGTAATCAAAAGTTTCGGCAACGCTCCGCGTGATTTCGATGGCTTCGCGGAAAACCTTTTCCGAAACAATTGCGGGCGCGAAACTAATATCCAAAATATGATTGGCGTGTTCGTTTTCAATTACGCCGTAATGTGCAAAATTTCCCTTTTGGTCGCGGGCGCAAACAACCGAAACTTCCTTTTCAAATTCGACAAACGCTTCCAAAACAGCTTCCTGATTTTCCAAATTTGCAAACGCTTTTTCGATGTCTGCAACAGAATTTATTTTCGTTTGACCTTTGCCGTCGTAGCCGAAACCGGCGGTTTTTAAAACACACGGAAAGCCGATTTCTTCGACTGATTTTTGTAAATCTGCAAGTGATTTAACGTAACGAAAAGGAGTGTGCGGAAAATTGTTTTTGGCAAGAAAAGTTTTTTCTCTTAAACGGTTTTGCGTTGTGTGCAGAATTTCACCGCGCGGAAAAACTTCGACGAATTGCGAGGCTGTTTCAATCGTTTCCGACGGCACATTTTCAAACTCGAAAGTTAAGACATCAACGGTTCGCGCAAAATCCTTTACCGCTCTTAAATTATCGTATTCGGCTTCGAGTTCAAAATCGGCGACTTGTCCGGTCGGCGTGTCCGATGCAGGCGAAAATGTGTGAACCCGATAACCCATTTTACGCGCTTCGATGGTGAACATTCGTCCAAGCTGCCCGCTTCCGAATACGCCGATGGTTGAGTTTGGCAAGATTGGATTCATAAGATTTTAGCCGCGAATAAACACGCGCAAGACACGAAAGAAACAAAGATTAGCATAGATAGATTTTGTTCGTGAAATGCGCGTGGTTACTCGTAGCTGATTATTACAGTTTTGAAGCTAAAACCGTATTTGTTTGTTCTTCTCTAAACTGCCGCAGTTTCTCGCGCAAATCTTTTCGCGTATTCGACAAAATCGCAACGGCTAAAAGCGCGGCGTTTGTTGCGCCCGCGTTGCCGATTGCCAGCGTGCCGACCGGAATTCCGGCGGGCATTTGGACAATCGAAAGCAGCGAATCCATTCCCGACAACGCTTTGCTCTGCACGGGAACGCCTAAAACCGGCAAAAGCGTGTTTGAAGCGCACATTCCGGGCAAATGCGCCGCCCCGCCCGCGCCTGCAATGATGACTTCGATGCCGCGAGATTCCGCCGTTTTTGCAAATTCAAAAAGCAAATCCGGCGTGCGATGCGCGGAAACGACTTTGCATTCGTGCGGAACACTGAAATCCGTCAAAATATCGGCGGCATTTTTCATCGTTTCCCAATCGGTAGTGCTGCCCATTATTATCGCCACCAAAGGCGACTCGGTTTTGGATTTTGGATTTTGGATTTTGGATTTTCTCATCACTACAAAATAAAAAAGATGAGCAACAAAAGCAAATTTTATTACTCACCTGAATTTAAAGAATATTTTAACAGGGATGGACAGGATAAACAAGATAATTTTTTTATCTCTGAATATCTTCTTTATCCCTGTTAATTTCTTCTTCGTTCATCTGTGTTCATCTCAACTCACACCGAATAACCGTGCTTTCCGTCAAAGTTATACAGATTTTCGGTTTTGATAACGTCCAATCCAGCATCATCGAAACGCAACAGAAGCGAAATTATTTGCTGGTGATCAATCGCGTTTCCTTCGCCCGCATCGGGAACGAAACGACAACGCCAATGGTCAACCGTGAATGTGTCGGCGAATCCGTCGGGATAAACTTTCACGCCGCGATTGGCGATGGTTTGCAGTTTCAAGCCATCGCCGTTGACCGCTTCGACGAGTGCGCCGAGTTCGTTCGCCACGCCGTAAAATTTGCCTTTCCACCAATCGAGAAAAACATCAACGCCGACGAGTTCTTTTTTCTGCGGTTCGGGCGTTGAGAAAATCGGTTTCTCTTTGGCAGCTTCCGCCGTGTCTTGTTTATATTCGACGGCTTTGAGCGTTTCCGGTTTTTGTCCGAGCCGCGCAACGACCGCTTCGGCAAATTCGCGCGTTCCGACCTTTTCCTTCGACACGCCTTCTTTGTAAATATCGTAAGTGTGAACGCCATCTTCAATCGTGCGAAGCCAGGCATTATGCGCTTTTTCGGCAACATCGGTTTGTCCGATGTGAACAAGCGTCAGCATCGCGCCTAAAAATAAACCCGAAGGATTTGCCAAATTTTGTCCGGCACGACGCGGCGCAGAACCGTGAATCGCTTCAAACATCGCCACGTTTTCACCGATATTTGACGAACCGGCGAGACCGACCGAACCGGCGATTTGTGCCGCCACGTCCGACAAAATATCGCCGTAAAGATTCGGCATGACAATCACATCAAATTTTTCCGGCGTATCCGCCATTTTCGCCGCGCCGATGTCCACAATCCAGTGGTCGCCTTCAATGTTCGGATATTCGGCAGAAATTTCTTCAAAAATTTCGTGAAAAAGTCCGTCCGTCTGCTTCATAATGTTGTCTTTGATAAAGCAGGTAACTTTTTTGCGGTTGAATTTTTTCGCGTATTCAAAGGCGTAGCGAATGATTTTTTCACTTCCCGGACGCGAAATAAGTTTCAGACATTCTTCGACTTGCTGCGTCTGCCGATATTCAATTCCGGCGTATAAATCTTCTTCGTTTTCGCGGACGATAACAACATCCATAACCGGATGTTTGGTTTCGATAAACGGATAATAGGAAACGCACGGGCGGACATTTGCATAAAGTCCGAGCGTTTTGCGAACCGCGACGTTCAGCGATTTGTAACCGCCGCCTTGCGGAGTCGTAATTGGAGCTTTCAAAAATACTTTCGTGCGTCTTAAACTCTTCCAAGATTCGGGCGCAATGCCCGCCGCGTTTCCCGACAGATAAACTTTCTCGCCGATTTCAATCGTTTCAATATCGAGCAGTGCGCCCGATTCTTTCAAAATGTGCAGCGTCGCCGCCATAATTTCGGGACCGATGCCGTCGCCGTGCGCGACTGTAATAGCTGTATTTGACATATTATTTTATAGATTTCCTTAATATTAGAATTTTGTAAAAATGAATAAACAAATAATATAAGCGATAAGATTGATTTCCCGCAAAGATGCAAAGAAAGACAAGAAGGCTTTTATAAGATTATTCTATAAATAATAAAAATATAGAAACACTTAAATTAACTTTTAATAATTTTCTTTGCTTTCTCTTTGCGCCTTTGTGTCTTTGCAGGAAATTATCAAATTTCATCAATCTCTTTCGCCAGCGCAAAATCGTTCTGCGTCAATCCGCCCGCGTCGTGCGTCGTGATAGAAAATTCCGCATAGCCCCAACCGAAACAAATGTCGGGATGATGGTCTTGAGTTTCGGCAATCGCACCGACTCGATTGACAAACACAAGCGATTCGGCAAAATTCGGAAAAGAAAAGCGTTTATAGAGATTTCCGCTTGCAATTTTCCAGCCGTCCAGTTTGGTTAAAGAGTTTTCGATTTCTTCATCGGATAATCTTTTTCGTGCCACTCGTTTTTAACTCCTTCATTTTAGGTTATACTTTGCTTTTTAGTATAACGATTTTACAAGATTTTATTCAAAAGATGAGATTTTACAAAGTTTTTTTGGTTTTGCTGTTGGCTTGTGTGTTGTTCGCTTGCGCGAAGACACCGCCGTCTTCGCCGCTCGAAACACTCAAGGCTTATACGGCAGCCATTAAGAAAAAAGATACGACGACGATGAAATCGCTTTTGTCTGATGCTTCGATAAAAATGGCGCAACAAGAAGCAAAAGCGCAAAACGTAATGCTCGACGATATTGTCAAACGCGAAACACTTTTCAGTGAAGGTCAAACAACGGTTGAAATCCGCAACCAAAAAATCGAAGGCGACAAAGCCACCATCGAAGTAAAAAATTCTTTCAATACTTGGGACATCGTGCCGTTTGTCAAAGAAGACAGCGTTTGGAAAATTGACAAACAAAGCATTGCCAACCAAATGATGCAAGGTTTTGACGAGAAAAACAAGGAACTTGACAACATCATTAATCAAGGTGGACAACCCTGAATGATTTTGGGTTTTGGATTTTAGATTTGCGATTGTTTGAGTTTTGCACTTCGCAATTCACATTATAGTCTTTGTTATACTTAAAAAAACTTTAAAAGGAGATATGAAAAAAGGAAATATGAAAATCTATCAGATAATAATCTTCGCGCTGTATTCGCTTTTTATTTTCGGCTGCGGCACAACTCAGCAAACGGCAAGCCCGACCGAAACTTTGAAAACATATATTGAAGCCTCTGACCGCAAAGATATAGCGACAATAAAACAAACTTTTTCTAAGGGTACGATAAAGATGTATGAAGACGCAGCACAAAAAGGGCAAATTTCGGTAGATGAGGTTATAAAAGGTCAACTTGAATTAACTTCCGATAACAAATTCAGTTCTAATATTGAATCAGGCGAGGAAAAAATTGAAGGCGATGCGGCAAGTATCGAAGTCAAAAACAAGATAACTGGCTATTCTGAGGTGATTCCGTTTGTTAAGGAAGAAGGCGTTTGGAAAATCGCGCTTGATAAATTTATGCAGGATATGGTTGAAAAGCAAAAACAAGCGATGCCTGCGCCGACCTCTTCCGACAGCAATAACCAAGCTGAGGAATCGGCAGCCAATAAAAAGTAATAGATTTCAGAGGAGAACCCGGAGAGTGGCAATTATTAAACCTTTTCGCGCTTTGCGTCCGACGGCGGAAAAAGCAAAGCCTGTATCTTGTGTGCCTTACGATGTGATTTACGAGTCGGAGGTGCGCGAATATATTAAACAAAATCCGCTTAGTTTTTTGCGCGTTACGCGCTCGGAAGCTGAATTTCCCGAAAACTCCAATCCGAGTGCGGAAGAAATTTTTGCCCGTGCCAAACAAAATCTGCAAATTTTTATTAACGAAGAAATTTTTGCTTCGGAAAGTGAGCAGTGCGTCTATATTTACCAGCTTTCAACCGAAGCACAAACGCAAACTGGCGTGGTTGCCTGCTGTTCGCTCGATGAATACGAACTTGGGATTATTAAAAAACACGAAAAAACCCGTCCCGATAAAGTCGAAGACCGCACCAATCATATGCTTGCCGTCGAAGCGCAGACTGGTTTGATTTTTCTCGCTTTTCGCAACACGGAAAAAATTAAAACTCTGATTTTTGAAGCGACGCAAACCAAGCCGATTTACAATTTTCACTGCTCGGATGGTGTAAAACAAATGATTTGGCGCGTTGCTTTGACTGATGATTTTGTTGCGGCTTTCGCAGAAGTTCCGCTCCTCTATATCGCCGACGGTCATCACCGGATTGAAAGCGCAAATCTGGCGCGGAAGAAACTAAAGAAAAAAAATCCCGAACACACCGGCGCGGAAGATTATAATTTCGTCGTCGCAGGAATATTTCCAGCGGAAGATTTGCGGATTTTGGCTTACAATCGCGTGATAAAAGATTTAAACGGTTTGAGCAAAGACGAATTTTTTGAAAAAGTGCGCGAAAATTTTGTCATCACCAAAACTGGCGAAAAAGTTCCGGCTCATCACGGCGAATTTTGTCTGTATATGGACGGCAAATGGTATAAACTGCATTTTGCGGTTAATTATATCACTGCGCCTGACGCAATCGAACGGCTTGATGTAAGCATTTTGCAAAACTATTTATTAAAGCCGATTTTGGGTATTGACGATGCGCGAACAAATAAACGCATCGGTTTTGTCGGTGGCGCACGCGGCACGGACGAACTTGAAAAATTTGTTGACGACGGCACGGCATTGCTCGCATTTTCGCTTTTTCCGACAACAATGGACGACCTTTTTGCTGTTTCCGATATGAACGAAATTATGCCGCCAAAATCAACTTGGTTTGAGCCGAAACTGCGTGACGGACTTTTGGTTCATCTGATTTAACTCAATTACGAATTACGATTTCTTTTCATAATTCGTAATTCGTAATTCGTAATTGTTTTTATGCTGGAAACCGAAAGACTAATTATGCGTCCGTTTATCGAGAGCGACGTGGACGAAATTTTTGCGATGCGAAGCGATGAAGATATAATGCGCTTTATCCGCGAACCGCAAGGGCGCAAAGAATCCTTCGATTGGATAAAACTTGTTTCGGCGCATTGGAACACCGACAAACTTGGATTTTGCGCGGTTATCGAAAAAAATGCAAATAAATTTTTGGGCTGGTGTGGCATCTGGCGTTTGAAGGAAACCGGCGAAATGGAAATCGGTTATGCAATTGACAAAGCGTATTGGGGAAAAGGTTTTGCCACCGAAGCCGCCGAAAAATTTATGCGATATGCTTTTGAGCAACTGAACGCCGAAAAACTCGTCGCGGTGGCGCGTCCCGAAAATACTGCTTCGCGGCGTGTGATGGAAAAACTCGGAATGAAATTTGTCAAGACCGGCACTTTTTACAGTCAAACTTTGGTGCAATACTCAATCAGTAAAAGCGAATGGGAGAAACGGCGACAGCATCAGTTTTGAATGTGCATCGGCGCGGCTCAAATATGGATTTGAAAAAGCACATCCAGAAAGAATTGTCATCATTATCGCATATCTTGAAAACAAAGATTCGCGGCGAAATTATGGAAAAATGCCGAATGAAATATGAGAAAATCAAACACATTACGGCGCGGGATGTGTTTTTTACGCGATTTCCAAAGACAGGTTTTTGCGGTTAGACTAATTTTATGAAGGTAACACTTATCACGGGCGCATCGAGCGGCATCGGCGAAGCGTTTGCGCGGCGGTTGGCGGCGGAAAAACATAATCTGGTTTTAGTGGCGCGTTCTGAAAATAAACTGCACATGCTTTGCGATGAATTGATGCTGAAATACGGAATCACGGCGCATTACATCGCCATTGATTTAATTGATTACGAAGCCGATTTGCGCCTTTTCTGGGAAACCGAAAAACACGGCATGGAAGTTGAATGGCTGATAAACAATGCAGGTTTCGGTTCGATGGGCGATTTTGCTGAACTTGAGCTTGAAACCGAACTCGAGATGATCAATTTGAACATCATGGCATTAGTCGCGCTGACGTATCGTTATCTGCAAAAAATGCGCGGACGCGGCAAGGGAACGATTATCAATGTCGCTTCAACCGCAAGTTTTCAGCCTGTTCCGTTTATGGCGACATATGCGGCGACAAAAGCCTTTGTGCGCTCGTTTTCCGAAGCGATTGCCGAAGAAAATCGCCCGTTTAATATCACCGTTACCGCGCTTTGTCCGGGTCCGACGGACACAAATTTTTTTAACGCCGCCGATGCCGAACCGCTTCAAACGAAAGGTATGCAAACGCCCGAAGAAGTTGTCGAAACTGCTCTGAAAGGCGTTAGTCGCGGAAAAGCGCAGATTGTTTCAGGCTGGACAAATTATATCGGCTCGGTTTTTTGAACACTAACGCCAAATTCGTTGATAACCCGCGTTGTCGGAAGCGTTTTGCGTCCGAAAATAGAGAATAAGAAGCAATTAAAATAAAACTAGTTTAACCGCAGTTCGATACAAAAAATTTCAGATTGTTTTTGCCGCAAAAACCTGCAAAAGCAATTTAATTTTCTCTTTATTTTTTATTCTCCAAACGCTTCTAAAACTTCCTCGGCGTGTTCGTCAATTTTTACTTGGTCGAAAATCTTTTTAATTTTGCCGCTCTCGTCAATCAAAAAAGTTTTTCGTAAAACACCCGGATAAGTTTTTCCCATAAACTGTTTGTCGCCGTAACTGCCGTAAGCGTCGGCAATTGCGTGGTCGGTGTCGGCAAGCAGCGTAAAAGTTAAATTGTATTTTGAAATGAATTTCCGATGCGATTTTTCATCGTCCGCCGAAATTCCCAAAATCTTTATATTTTTCTCGCTAAAAATGTCGTTTGCATCACGAAACGAACAGACTTCCTTTGCTCATCCGGGCGTGTCGTCTTTCGGATAAAAGAACAATACAACTTTTTGTCCTCGCAAATCAGATAGTTTTACGTCTTCGCCATTTTCGTCTTTTACTATAAAATCAGGTGCGTCGTCGCCTTCTTTAAGCATAATTTTCTCCGAAAAATAAAATTTTGTTAAAATTGTAACACGGCGGACAAAAGAAAATGAAAACACTTTCCGAAACAACAGCCTTGACACAGCTAAAAAAACTCAAAACGGCGTATCATGAGTTTATAAAAATCAAATACGAACACAACGCGAAAAGCTGTCTAACGTGCGAAACACAAGGCGTGTGCTGTCTCGACGCGCATTTCGTCAATGTTCATATTACAAAACTCGAAGCCGCAGCGATTCGTGAAACTTTGGGGAAATTAAGCGAAGAAAAACAACGCAGAATTTTTGAGCGGGCTAAAGAAACAGTAGAAAAATACGATTTGAAAACTTCGGGCAATACCTTTGGACAAACTTTCGCCTGTCCGCTTTTTGAAAAAGGCGTTGGTTGTCTTGTGCATTCAGACGCAAAACCCGCGCCGTGTATTTCTCACGCTTGTTATGAAAAAGAAGCGGATTTGCCGCCCGAAAAATTTCAGGAACAAACCGAAAACCGCATTGAACGGCTCAATAAAAGAACTTATGGCAACGCTTTTTCGTGGCTGCCGATTCCCGTTTGGCTGGTGAATATATATGCGAAAGATTTTGAAGATAAATAATTCTTTCTTGGCGAACTTTGTTTCTCAAGCGGGAAACGAAAAATTCTCCCGCTTGAGAAACAAAGCTCGCCAAGTAAATGCAAAGAGTTTAGTTAAAAATAAAATCGCGCAAAATAATAAAGAATCGGCGCGTTAAACAGCAGACTGTCCAATCTATCGAGCAAACCGCCGTGTCCGGGCAAGATATTTGCCGTATCTTTTGCACCCGCACCTCGTTTCATTGCGCTTTCCGCTAAATCGCCGCCAACGCCGACAATGCTCATCACTATTGCCAGCGGAATCGAAACTTGGTAAGGTAGTTCGGGGAAAAATAAAAATGTAGAAAGTGCGGCAAAGCCAATTGCCAGCAAAATTCCGCCGACAAAACCTTCCCAAGTTTTATTCGGTGAGATTTTCGGCACGAGTTTGCGTTTGCCAAATTTTTTTCCAACATAATACGCGCCCGTGTCTGAACCCATTACCACAAGAAAGAAAAATCCGAGAAGTTTAGTCGAAAGACCCGGAAAGGTTTCAAAACCGACGCGCACTGAAACCAGAAAGCCGCCCAAAAACACAACAAAAAAAACGCCCAAAATCGTCACGCCAATGCCCGTCAACATTTTCGTAAAATCTTTTTGAAAGCGAAATGTCTGCGTTACGAGAACCGCAATTACAAAAAGCGCAATTGTCAAAAGCAACAAATCAGGCGTTTTGGTTGGCGCGTCGAAAAGAAAAGCGATAAAAAAAGCCGCCGCGCCGAGATATGCGGTTGAAGCATCGGCTTTGAGTTCGAGTGTTTTTGTCAGCGTGTAAAACTCAAAAAGTCCGGCGACCAGCGCGGCGGCGGCGATAATCACAAAAAGCCAATTCGCCGCCGAATAGTTTGGCAGAAAATACGGCAAAACGATTGATAAAATCAAAACAGGAAGCGCAAAGAGCGCGGTTATAAGGCGTTCATTCATAAAATTATTTCACCACAAAGGCAAGAACATAGAGAATAATTTAACCATTTCGCCTCTTTACGCTAATAAGCTAAGATTTTTATTTATCTTTTGCGTCTTTTGTGCCTTTTTGCGGCTAATTTTCTTTTAAATCTCTGTGTTTCTGTAACTAGAGCAGTTTTAGATTAAGTGTAAGGGAAAGTTTTGAGTTCCAACTTTAGTTGGCTCTTTGCAACTAAGAGC
>JACCYR010000385.1 GCA_013696385.1 Acidobacteriota bacterium | reverse complement strand
GAAAGGCGTTTTGCCCGAAAGCATCTGATAGGCAATCACGCCTAACGAGTAAATATCGGATTGTTTTGTTAGTTTTTCGCCGCGACACTGTTCCGGCGACATATAAAGCGGCGTTCCTAAAACTGCGCCAACGCGAGTTAATTCCGCCGTCGAAACAGTTTCCAGTGTTGATTCGTCTGTTACAATTTGTTCGGCAATTAATTTTGTGTTGAGGTTTTCCGGCGAAGTTTTACCGTCCGGCACAGACAAAATCGCCGTTCCCGACTCCAAATCAACTTCATTCGCTGTTTGAATCAAAGTTCCTTTTTCAGATAAAAAAGTTTGTTTGTTTGAAATTGTTTGGTCGTTGGCGGTTTGCGCGAGCGTTTTATTTTCGGAAAGGATTGTTTGGTGGTCGCCGATTGCCTGCGTTTGATTTTCGCCCGCAACTGTATTTTTATTGATTGACTGCGCCAGAGCGATTGGCAACGAAGCATTTTCATTTAAACTTTTGATGTGTGCTTCTTCCAACTTGGCAATGCCGAAATCAAGGACTTTGACTGTATAACCGCCGCACTGGTTTGGTTCAAGCCAGATATTGTCGGGCTTTAAATCGCGGTGAATAATTCCCTGTTCGTGCGCTTCGTGAACTGCCGAACAAACCTGCTCCAAAATATCAATTGACCACGCTAAGGGCAATTTCTCTTCTTCTTCGAGAATCTCGCCAAGCGTGCAGCCATCAAGATATTCCATGACAAGATACGCAACTTCGCCGCTTTTCGTATCTGAAAAACCAAAATCCGTCACGTCAACTACATTCGGATGTCTAAGTTTTCCGGCGGCACGCGCTTCGCGGCGAAATCTTTCGACAAATTCGGCTTTCTCCATAAATTGCGGCGCGATAATTTTGACCGCCACAGGTCGCCCCGTGCCGATATGTGTTGCCAGATAAACCGTTCCCATTCCGCCGCGTCCGAGTTCTCTTTCAATTTTGTATTTGCTGTCGAGCGTTTGCCCGATTACGCTGCCCGAATTCATAAAATTTTATTCAGAATTTAACCGTTTTTGAAAACTAATAAAAGTTTTACGTTTGTGAAAAGAATTTGTTTGAAAATCCGCTGATTTTTTCAATAAAATCAGTTGGAATATTATCAGCATCGGGCGCAATCCGCATTATTTCCGCGACAATTGCCGAACCGACAACCGCCGCGTCCGCGTATTTCCAAGTTTCCGCCACTTGTTCGGCGTTTGAAATTCCGAAACCGACGGCAATCGGCAAATCGGTGAATTTTCGCAATCTTTTTACTAAATTTTCCGCTTCGTTGCTCAAATCGGTTCTCGCGCCCGTAACGCCCGCACGTGAAACGGCGTAGACGAAACCGCTTGCTTTTTCGCAGATTTTTCGCAGCCGTTCATCGCTCGAAGTCGGCGCGGCAAGCATTATCAAAGCTAAATTTTGTTTGGCTAAAATTTGACGAAATTCTTCGGCTTCTTCGGGAACTAAATCGGTTATCAAAATACCGTCAATGCCCGATTCTTTCGCTTTTTCTGCAAACTTTTCCAATCCAAATTGCAAAATCGGATTGAAATAACTGAATAAAATAATCGGTGTTTCGCATTTTTCGGCGCGAACTTCCGCGACAATTTCTATTATACCTTTAACGTTAATCGGATTTCGCAAAGCGCGTTCAGCCGAAGCCTGAATCGTTATGCCGTCCGCCACCGGGTCAGAAAACGGAACGCCGAGTTCGATAACACTTGCGCCATTTTTAGCTAATATCAAAATTAATTCTTTCGTCGCTTCAAGATTCGGGTCGCCCCCGACAATGAACGGAATAAAGCCACCGCAATTTTTGGCTTTTAACTGATTGAATTTTTCGTTGATTCGATCTTTCATTTTTATTTTTGCCTACGAAACATACGAAACATACGAAAACTTTAAAATTCTTTTTCCGTGATTTTCGTGTGTTTCGTGGGCAAATATCTTTTCTCTTAATCTAAGGTCAACATTTCCTGCACCTGATTCACATCCTTATCACCGCGCCCTGAAAGATTGACGATAATTGTTTGCGACGGCGACATTTCAGGTGCGAGTTTCAATAGATGAGCAATCGCGTGCGACGATTCGAGCGCGGGAATAATTCCTTCTGTTTTCGATAAAATCTCAAATGCTTTGAGTGCTTCGTCGTCCGTTGCCATTGCATATTCGACGCGCCCGATTGACTGCAAAAAGGCGTGTTCCGGTCCGACCGAAGCGTAATCCAAACCAGCCGAAATTGAATGCGTCAGCGCAATTTGTCCGTCTTCATTTTGCAGTAAATAACTTTTAGTTCCTTGTAGAACGCCAATTTTTCCGCCACCCGCTTTGTTAAAACGCGCCGCGTGTTCACCCAGATTGTTACCTTTTCCGCCCGCTTCAACGCCAATCATTCGGATAGATTCATCTTGCAAAAAGGGATGAAAAAGTCCAATTGAATTTGAGCCGCCGCCGACGCAGGCGACTAAACAATCGGGCAGAGTTCCCGTTTGTTCAAGAATTTGCT
>JACCYR010000032.1 GCA_013696385.1 Acidobacteriota bacterium | reverse complement strand
CCGCCATCGCCGCCGCTTCCGATAACCGTAACTATCAAGCGATTCGGATTGTCCGGTTCGATAACCGCGTCAACGGTTGAACGGCTGACATTACCCGATGGCGAAACCGACAATCTTTCAAAAGTTGGCACAGCTCCAAGCGCGTTGGTCGTTCGGTATAATCCCGCCAAAGGCAAGGCTAGTCCGACTGTGGTTCCGCCAATACCAGCGACTCCGCTCGTCGAGGTTGCAAATAAAATATTCGGATTGGTCGGGTGAACGATAATTTTGCTGATTGCACGTCCGGTAAAAACATCGCCGCCAGCTGAACCTTGATTAAGCGGTCCTGATAAAACCGGTGTTGTTTCGGCATTGGTAATTCGGTAAATGCCGATACCAATGTAACAGCCGCTGCCGCACAGCGCGGCTTCGCCCGTACCGACAAAAATGGTCGTCGGGTCGGATGGAGAAATTGCTACTGCGCCGATTGCCAATGTTTGTGCGCCGTCCATTATCGGAGTCCAAGTCGTGCCGCCGTTAAGCGAGCGATACACACCGCCTTGCGCCGTTCCGACATAAACGATATTCGCATTTGTCGGGTGAACGGCGATTGCCGAAACACGCCCGCTGTAAGATGTCGTCGGGCTGATCGGAATCGGTGCGGGACCGAGCGGTTGCCACATCACCGCAGACGGTTGTTTTTGTTCGCCGGGTCGCTGAGCAGCAATTTCTCTTTCGAGCAGTTCCATTTTTTGACGGCTTTACTGCGCGATTCGGGTCTTGCCGTGTCAAAACCGCGCAGCAAGCCGATTTGTTCGGCACGCATCATCAAGTAGTCGCCTTTTTCAATCTTCGCGCCCGGCGGCAAATCCGGGTCGTCCGTTTCTTCATTGTTTAATGCTTCCGATTCATAACGATTATCAGCCGACATATATAACCACACCGGCACGGCACAGCCGACAATCAACAGAAATAAAAGCGCAAATTTTAACATTTTCATATTGCTATTCTTAAAATTAAATAAATTATTAGAGTTGAGGTTAAAAAATTTGTAATAAATAGTTCTACCACATTTAACGTAAAATAAGTAAGCCGATATTCACAAATTTAGTGAATCTATCAATAGATTTCTGGAAAATCGGCAATAAAATGAAACCTATGATTCAAAAAAACCATCTTCGGTTGCTTCACAACAGCTTGCGACTCAAAATATAAATCGCCGTTCCGACGAGAAGCGATTCGTGCGGCATCTTTTTAAATCTCGGATGCAGATTGTCGAAGTTAATCAGGTGTTCTTTAAAATTATCGGTGCGGGGAACTTCAACCTGCAGATTGGCGCGTTCAAACGCTGCGAGAAATTCGTGATGCCGAAAGCGGTTGGGCGTGCCGCGGTTCGAGCCGCTCATTTTCCAGACGGAATCGGAAAATTGCAGATAGGTCAGCGGGTCGCGATAATAAAACCAGCAATCGTGCGGACCAAAATCTACACGGTGAATGGCAACGCCGCCGGGAGCAAGCAAACGATTGTGCATTTCGGCAAAAGCGTCAATGTCGGAGATGTGTTCGACGACTTGGAATGAACAAATAATCTCGTATTTCTTTTTGGTGGCGGAAGTTTCAATCGGTTTGGCAATTAACTCAAGACGCTCGGCATATTTTTCAGGAAAATCTGCCGCCCGTATGTTTTCCGCCCAAGACAATTTGGGATAAAAGCGCGACCAATTCTCTTCGATTGCCTGATACCAGCGTTTTGCCGCCGCGCCCGTGTAATCGCCCGGAAAATTGTCAATCACGCCGTAACTTTCCGCGCCCGCGCCAAGCATTGCCAAACCGGAAGTCAAAAAATCGCCCGCGCCAATCTCCAGAATACTTTTACCGGATATATCGCCGATGTGGTCGCGCAGCATATTCAAACCGGAAAACGCATAACGCTCAAGTTCCGCGTCCTCGCCCGTAAAATATGCGCCGGAACGCGGACGAGTCGCTCGCCAACGGCGAAACGCAGGAATCCCCATCAAAATGTTTTTTCCGATTTCCTTAATAATGTCGCGGTTTTTATTCTCGGAAATTGTTTTCGATTGTTTCATTCTCGGTTGCTTTGATTTTAGAGTTTTGCTTTCGGCTTTGATTTTTTTCCGATAAACTACCTCGAAAACATTGCAAAGTATTTACAAAAAATAATAACCGCAAAGATACAAGTTTGACAATCTGTGCTTGCGGTT
>JACCYR010000031.1 GCA_013696385.1 Acidobacteriota bacterium | reverse complement strand
ATTCGGAGCTTTCGCGTCCAAAACCCAAGCGTATTTTCCCGCCGCTTCTAAAAGATAATCGGGAATGCTGGTTAATTGATGTTTGCCCGAACCCGTTTGCACAAACGGATGCGAAACGGATTTGCTGCGATGAATTTTGTTTTCGCCCGTCGCCGAAAACCCAAGCGTTTTAAGCATCGGCAAAATTAATTCTTCGCGCACCGAATCTTCCTTAAAATCAGCCGAATCGAGCAAGGTAAAATCAAATTTTTGAAAGAGATTTTCTTTGTTCATTTGTTTCTTTCGTGTTTTCAACGATGCGGTCATAATGGCATTGTTCTAAACGCTCAACAATTTCGGGCGCAAGGCGCGGAAAATTTCATTATGTTTTCTCCGTCGGAAAGAAATTTTCAATGCTGATTTCAATTTCGGGAAATGCCGTCAGATAAAATTTTTCGCCGCTTTGATAAGTTTGTTTTGAGCCGTAACCATCCGCGCTTGGGTTTCGGTAATCTTCAATAGTTTCGTTCTGCACATTTAAAACTAAGTATTGCTTGATTCCCGCTTTTGCATAAACTAAGCCTTTGGCAAAGCGGTCGCGTCCTAAAGTCGAATCGGAAATTTCGACAATCAACAGAATATCTGCGGGTGTCGGGTGTCTTTCCGCATAGTCTTTCTCGTCAGGCAAAGCTAAAACAAGGTCAGGTTCAGGTTCGGAAAATTCATTAAGCCAAATGGGGTTTTGATTGCGAATAACTACTTCATCGCTAAAAAGTCTATAAAAAAAACGAGTCAGACGGTCATTAGCAGAAGAATGTTTTGTTCCTTTGGGCATTTTTTTTATTATCACTCCATTAAGCAATTCAACTCTATCGGCGACGGTTAAAATTCCGTGTTTAATCATCTGGTCATATTCTTCAACGCTGATAAGCCTGGCATTGAGAACTTGACCGTTTTGCAGAACTTCAATTGTCGGCGATGGTTTAGTAATTTCTAAGATGGCATTCATAAATTTTACCTCAAAGGTGATTTTACACGAGTTTAGCGATTTAATTAGCAAGCTGCTTCGCGCCAATTGCTTGCTATTTTTTGAGTTCGGCTTTTAATTCATCGTTCATTTACCGTTTGTCTTAAATAGTTAACGCTTCCGGCGAGTTCATAATCTTTAATCTCTAGATCTATTTTAATGCAAAAACTTATAAACGCATAATTTTTTCGCTGCTGAAAGCCGTGCCGCATTGAAAATCAGGTTTTAACGGAAAAGCTGAAAATTCAGCATCAAAAGAAGATTTTTTCAAACTTGGCACTCATCTTGCGTAATTATAGGAGAGATGTTTTTTTTGATTGAAACCGTTTCATACCAGAACACTTTTTGGATTGGTTGAGAAGTTGAGAAAGGTATTGAAACATTTTGTTTTTTAAAAAAAAGGAGGAAAGAAAAATGAGAAGACTTTTTTTAGTTAGCGGCATTTCGGCTTTGTTGGCTTTGGGGTTGACAGGTTGCCCGGAAGCGGCGACAAACGTGAACACAAGAAACGCAAATACAGCGGTGGTATTAAACAATAACGCCAACACGATGACAAATGTAGATAGAGGCGCAATGGGCGATGAAAAAGAATTTATGACCACAGCCGCGCAAGGCGGAATGGCGGAAGTTAAACTCGGCGAGATGGCTTCAACTAAGGCACAAAACGCCGAAGTTAAAGCATTCGCTCAAAAAATGGTGACAGACCACGGCAAGGCGAATGCAGAATTAAAGGATTTAGCCAAAAAGAAAAATTTCACATTGCCAACCGATGTCAGTGAAGATCAAAAGGAAACTTATGACGAATTGGCAAAACTTTCGGGAGCGGAATTCGATAAAGAATATGTGAAGACAATGGTTGACGACCATGAAAAAGATGTTGACGCTTTCCAGGAACAAGCCGATGATGGCGACGACGCGGACACAAAAGCGTTTGCGGCAAAAACTCTGCCGACGCTGAAATCTCATTTAGAGATGATCAAGAAAATTGATGATAAAGTGAATTAGGACAGAGAGTTTTTGCTGACAAGGTAAATTTTCTTTGAGAAAACGCAGTATTTTGCATTCACGCATTATCAAATTAACCATAACAACCTAAAAAGGTAGACAATATATCTGCCTTTTTTGCATTTTATTTTAAATCACAACTTTAAGCTGCAGAAAAAATTAGTAAAATCTTTTTCGCTGCGCTTTGAGCGGGTTATTTCTTCAATTTATCCAAAAATTTCTTTCTAAACTTTGCTACTTTCGGTGCGACGACTGCCGCACAATACGGCTGATTCGGATTGTTGGCAAAATACTCTTGGTGATAATTTTCCGCCGCGTAAAATTTATCAAACGGCGTAACTTCCGTTACAATCGGGTTGTCATAAACGCCTTCGGCTTCAACTTCTTTGATAACCTCTTCGGCAATGCGTTTTTGCTCGTCGGAATGATAAAAAATCGCCGAACGATAAGACGTGCCAATGTCATTTCCCTGCCGATTAAGAGTTGTCGGGTCGTGGACGGCAAAAAATATCTGCAAAATTTCTTTGAACGAAATTTCGTTCAGGTTAAATTTCAACCGGATAACTTCGGCGTGTCCGGTTGTTTCGCTGCAAACTTCTT
>JACCYR010000013.1 GCA_013696385.1 Acidobacteriota bacterium | reverse complement strand
ATTCGCTTTCATCAAACGTCAGCGGGCAATTTCTCGTCGGTTACAATCCGAGTCCGGGAACGGCGTTTTATGTCGGCTACAACGATAATTTCAACTACAACGGTTTTAATCCATACAGCGGACAACTCGAACCGCGTTTTGAGCGCAACAACCGCACGTTTTTTATTCGCGCTTCGTATTTATTCAGAAAAAGTTTTTAAACAGTCAACAGTCATCAAGTTTTATAACTGATAACTGTTGACTATTTACTGAAAAACTTTTTCAACCGGCGTAATTGTTATGTTTTCTACTTTTACATTAATCGGATAAGTCGCAATCATCTTGTCCTCGTCAAGAATCTCCTTCGGTTTTTCCGCCGCGTAAGTGATTGTGCCGGGTTTATTGTTGACAATCGCATCACGCAAACCTTGCGCGTCTTTGGTAATCATCACAACGCGCATTTTGTCGGTTGACAGATACTTTTTAATAGCATTATTAACATCCGCTAAGGTTAATTTTGCTAGTTGTGTTTTCATATATTCGTTGTAATTCGGAATGCCGTAATATCGTGAATCGAGCGCGTAGCCAAGTTCGGCATCTTTCGTCTGCGTCAAAATGTTGACGTATTTCGTCAGAAAATCGCGTGTTTCCTCAAAGGTTTCCTTTGTCATTCCGTTTTTGATAAGTTTATCGAATTCATAAAGCGTGGCACGAAGCGCGAAATTTGCGTTGTTCGGCTCGACGGGACGAATCCAAATTTGAAAAATCTGCTGCTGCCGCGCCAGATTCGGGTCAGGCTGGAATTGAAACATTCCGCGGGGAAAGTATTCGATATAAGCATAATCACCGTAATTTAACCCGCGTTTTTCACGCAATTGACCGTAAAGATAACTATTTGACGAACGATGCTGCCCGAAATACGACGCAACCAACGCAAGCGCGGCATATTCTTTTGAAGCGCGATTGACATCAATCGGAAAACCGAGCGAGATTGCTGTCGCACGGGTTTCGCGCTCAACAATGTCAATTTTCATTCCGTCCGTTAAAACCGGCGCGGATATTTTTCGCGTCATTTTCGCGCCTTTTGGCAATTTTGCAAAATCGGCGGTAATTTCCTTTGAAAATTTTGTATCAAAACTGCCCGAAAGACCGAGAACAAGATTGGCTTGCGTATAATTTTGCTTGTAAAAATCCTTAACATCCTGTAACGTCATTTTTTCCAAACTGCTAATAGTTCCGAGCGTGTAATGCTCATACGGATGACCTTTATAAATGATGTTATAAAGCCGTTCTTTGCCGAGTTCCTCATCATTGCTCTGCCGCAGTCCGACCTTCAAAGAGTTTATCGTGTCCTGTTTAATTCGTTTGAAATCGTCTTCACGAAATCCCGGGTCGAGCAGCATTTGACTAATCAAATCATAGTATTTGCTAAGATTATCGGCGTGAGTTGAACCGACAAAAGTTGTCATTTCCTTGTCAACCTGATAGCCGAAGCCCGTTGCCAACGGATAAAACTGTGCGACAATTTCATCATAAGTCAACTTTTTGCTTCCGCCGGTGGCAAGCATTGCGGCGGTCAGATTTGCCAAACCTTCTTTGCCGTCAGGGTCGTCAACTGCGCCGGTTAAAAACTGGATGCGAACCGAAACAAGCGGCGAGCGGCTTGGTTGAAAAACGGCGGCGATAGGTTTATTCATAGATTTTGGCGCGGCTTTTCTGGTTTTTTGAGCAACAATTGCCGTTGTCATTAGCGCAAAAACGATAAGCGAAATAAATAAAAATTTTAGTTTATAAAAATTTCTGTTCATAATTTTTCTTAGGGAATAATCTCAAAAGCGTCGCAATGTTTTGGACGAAATATATTAAAATGGCGGCGGTCAACGGTCAGAATTCTTTTAATTTCAAGTCTTTCGGCAATTGCAAAAATAACACAATCAACAAAATCAAATTTGCTGTCGGCGTATTTTTCTAAAATTTCCGAAGCGCGTTTTAAATCTTGCGATTCCGCCGAGATAATAGGCAAATTGCCATCGGAAATGTAGCGCAAAAATTTAATTAAACCCTTTGTTTTGTTTTCCCTCAACATAAGATACGCCAATTCAGGGAGAACAACTTCTGGTAGAAGCGTGTTACGTTCAAATTTATACGCTTCTGCACAAACCGTATGCCGCTCGTCGGCATCATCTAAAACCGCGAATATAAAACCCGTGTCTATTAAAGATTGGTTGTTCACGGCAGACTCCAACCTTCTTCTTTGTTGATTCCTTCGGCAAGAATTTCATCAACACGACTGGAAATATCGCCTTTTCCGGTATTTATTATGCCGATAATTGACAACCGTTTTGCCTCTTTTTCGGCTTCCGATACATTTCTATTTTGCGTTTCGTGTCCGTTTAGTTCCTCGTCTGCTAAATCTTCGACAAAAGCAAGCACCTTCGCTTGTTTGACGGGCGGCAAAGCGTGAACTTTTTCCTGAATAATCGTTTCAAGATTCATCTCTACTTCTCCTTTTTCGATGTTAAAGTAACGACCGTTTGGCTGTTGTCGGTAAAGTATTTTGCCGCAATGCGCTGAATGTCTTCCGGCGTGATTGAATCGTAAAGCGCGAAAACTTTGTCAATTGTTTCGGGCGAACGCCGAAGTGCAATAAATCGTGCCAACGTTCCGGCAATCGCTTCGTTGCTGTTCATCGCCAGCGAAAAACTATAACGCAGACGTGAACGAGTTTCGTCCAATTTTTTTTGCGGAATTTTTTCCTGCGTATATTTCTTGTAAGTTTTGATAATCTCGTTTTTTACGTAGTCTAAATCTTTTACGTCTTTGACTTGGGCAAAAACAGTGAAAAGTTCCGGGTCAAGATGATTATCAAAATCGGGCGATACAAAAACTGCCTTTTGCTGTTCCAGAACGAGTTTTTGATAGATGTCCGAATTTTCACCGAAGGCGATAGCACTCATTAAATCAAGCGCGGCTTGGTCTTTTTCGGTTTCTGAAAATGCTGGTGCGCGATAAGCAACGGCGACATATGGCAATGTCGGTGAATCCCAATCAATATGCGCTTTGCGCGGCTCTTTTTGCGGCGGCTCAGCCGGAATTTCCTGCTTATAATCCTCACCTTTCCAATCGCCGAAATACTTTTTCACTTTCGCCAAAACTTCGTCCGGTTTGACATCGCCAACGACAACAATTGTTATATTGTCGGGACGATAAAAGCGTTTGAAAAACTGCAAAGCATAATCATATTGATTCGGATAATCTTTGATGTCCTTCAAATAACCCATTGTCGTGTGGCTGTAAGTGTGATTATTAAAAGCCGTTTCGCGCAAAACTTCATACATTTTAAAAAGCGGGCTTGCCGAGTTTTTGTTGTATTCGCCGAGAACCGCGCCCGCTTCAGTTTTGAACTGCTCGAGAGAAAACTTTAGATTTTTGAAACGGTCAGCTTCCAATCCAAGAATTTCATCCAAATCTTCTTTGGCGAAAGTTTCGTGATAAACCGTGCGGTCGTCCGAAGTGTAGGCGTTTGAAGATGCGCCGGCTTTTTTCATTATGCGGTCAAAACTTCCCGCCGGATAATTCGCGCTTCCGCGAAACATCAGATGCTCAAAAAAATGCGCGTAACCACTTTTGTTTTCTTCAACTTCGTTGCGCGAACCGGCTTGCACAACCGTATACAGCGAAACCAGATTTGGATAATCGGTCGGCACAATCACAACGCGCAAACCATTTGGTAAATCATTTACCTTGTATTCATAGGGAAAAACCTTCCGAGTCTGAGCGGTAGTCGTCAAAACCGAACCTGCCAGAAATAAAACGCAAAATAAAATTAAAATTTTCATAATTATTCTTTAGATAAAAAAAATTTGGCATCAGGATGTTTTAATTTTAGCCGGAAAAACTTGTTTTTTCCAATCAGATTTTACTTTTTATTAATGAAAACAACGAGTTTGCGCCGAACATTAGCCGCTAAACCTGCTGAACCTAACTTTGCACGATTACTTATACAATTTCGGACAAATATTTTCCAAAACACATTCCGCGCATTTCGGCTTTCGCGCCTGACAAATTCTTCTGCCGTGCCAAATAAGCAAATGCGGAAATATAATCCAATCTTTTTTCGGCACGAGTTCTGCCAAATCTTTCTCAATCTTTTCGGGTGTTGTTTTTTCGGTCAGACCAAGACGCTGTGACAGTCGTGATACGTGCGTATCAACAACAACGCCGGAAGCAATGCCGAAAGCGTTTCCCAAAACGACATTTGCGGTTTTTCGCGCTACGCCGTTGAGCGTTAAAATTTCGTCCATCGTGTTTGGAATCTCGCCGCCGAAGTTCTCGATGATTTTCTCGCACGCGGCTTGAATATTTTTGGCTTTGTTGCGGAAAAATCCGGTTGAGCGAATGTCTTGTTCGAGTTCTTCTGGCGAAACCTGCAAATAATCCTGCGGTCTGCGGTATTTGCGAAAAAGCTCAGCCGTAACGATATTTACGCGCACATCGGTGCATTGCGCCGAAAGAATTGTGGCAATCAGCAGTTCAAAAGCGTTGGCGTGATTCAAAGCGCAGTGCGCGTCCGGGTATTCTTTTTTGAGCCGTTTGATAATTTCGGCAGTGCGTTTCTTTTTGTCGGAAGTCATTTAACAGAATTTTATCGAAAAGACACAAAGGCGCAAGGACGCAGGATAAAATAATAAATTTACATTTTAAGCCGCGACCTTCAATTTGCGTTTCCGCCTTGAAATTGTCAAGATAAGTTTTTATTTTTATTTGGAAAGTTCCGAAAAATGACAAACGACAAGGCACAAATCGAAATTTTGGATTCCCGCCGTTTGCCGGTGCGGATTGCCATCGGCGCAGCAATCATTTTCGCGCTGGCTTTCGGTTGGTTTGCCGTGCGCTGGCAGCTCGGCGATATGTTGGCGACTCTGACAAGTCCCGCCGACCCAAATGCTCAAGCAGCAGCCGATTTAGCAGTTAAACTTGCTCCGCGCGACCCGTTGACAAATTGGCTGGTTGCCAGCACGAAAAATGAAATTTCTTCGTCGGTGAAGGATTTTGAAACGGTAATCCAACATTCGCCATATGATTTTCGTTGGTGGGTTGAACTCGGACGCGCTTATGAACAACTGGAAAATAATGAAGAAGCCGAGAAATCATATCTTCGCGCCGTTGAACTAGCTCCCGCTTATTCTTATCCGCGCTGGCAGCTCGGCAACTTTTATCTGCGCCAAAACCGGAGCGACGAAGCCTTTAACGAACTAAAAAAAGCCGCTGAAACCAATCCTGTCTACCGCGACCAGATTTTTTCGCTGGCGTGGGACTTTTATAATCAAGACACTGCCAGACTTGAGCAAATCGCGGGTGATTCGGCGGCGGTCAAAGCAGGTTTGGCACGATTTTATGCCGCCAAAGAACGCGCCGATGATTCTTTGAAAATTTGGAATACGCTTTCCGAAGAAGAAAAACAGGCAAATGTCGCGTATGCTCAAGTAATTGCACAAGCCTTTTATGAAAAACGCTTCTACCGTCAAGCGATTGAATTTTATCGCGGACTCGGAATTGAACCTGATGCAAAAGCTGAAACTATTCTAAACGCCGGTTTTGAGAAACCAATCGGAGATATAAAAACCACATATTTCGGCTGGAAGGTTTTGCCGACCGAAAAAATGGAAGTCAAACTCGACCCGACCAAAAAGCAAGAGGGAAGCCGCAGCTTGCGTGTTTCATTTAACGGATATTCCGCCGCGACGCTTTACAACATTAGTCAAATCATTGTGGTTGAGGCATCGGCGAAATATCGTTTGACGTTTTGGCTTCGAACGGAAAATTTGAAAAGCGGTGGAACACCAAAACTCGAAATTGCCAACGCGAAAGACGGCAGCAGTATTGCCACCAGCGCATCTTTTCAAAACGGCACAAACGATTGGCAGCAGGTGAAAGTGGAATTTACCGCGCCGGAAAACGCCGAAGCCGTTATAGTTCGCACAATTCGTGATTTCTGCGGAGAAGGATGTCCGATTTTCGGCACGATTTGGTATGACGATTTTAAATTGGAGAAAATTAAATAAATAGTTATCAGTTATCAAATTGTCGGAACATGACTGATAACTGATAATAACTGATAACTGGAAAAGATAGCTGATGATTAAAGATTTGGAAACAACTTGGGCAAGCAAAGTTTTATTCTTTTTGCTTTGCGCAACCGTTATTTTTACGACCTTAGCATACGGCACGGTGCATCAGCCGGTTATCGCAATTTTTTACCTGCTTGCTGTGTTTATCATTTTATTGTGGGCGTTTGACGCTTTTTCGAGCGGCGTTCTGCGCTTTAACAAAAGCCTTATCCAGATTCCGCTAGCAGCACTATTTTTCTACGGCATTTTTCAGATTATCCCGTTCGGCAGTCTGGCGGAAACGGCGGGTGTTTCCGGTATTCCGCGCACAATTTCGCAAGAGCCTTTCTGGACGCTGGTTACCGCTTTTCATATTTTGGCACTTATTATTTTTCTTGCCGCGTGGCTGACCTATATTGATAGTGCCAAACGCTTGAAAAAAGTAGTTTTGGTTATTACAATTTTCGGTTTCGTGTATGCTTTTTTTGCCATTTTGCAAGCCGTCTTAAGTCCTAATAAAATTTATGGTATTTATGAAGCCGCGTATGCCGCGCCGTTTGGTTCGTTTGTCAACCGGCACAATTTCGCCGCTTATATGGAAATGACTATTTGTCTTCCGCTCGGGTTGATGTTTGTCGGCGCGGTGGATAAAGACCGGCGGCTTCTTTATGTAACCGCCATCGGTTTAATGGGCATTGCACTTCTTCTGAGCGGTTCGCGGGGCGGTTTGGTTTCTCTGTTGGCGGGAGTTTTCTTTCTAGTTATTTTAACGACTAAGACGAAAAGTTCAGGTCAGATATTTTTGAAAATCGGTTTGGCGGTTTTGCTGGTTGCGACAATTATCGCAGGAGCAATTTTGATCGGCGGTGAATCTTCACTGACGCGGTTTGCAGAAACTGCCGGTTCGGACGATTTTTCGACTAACCGGATGCACATCTGGAGCGTAACGCTCGATATTATAAAAAATAATCTTCCATTCGGAGCGGGACTTGGCGCATATGCCGTGGCATATACGCCTTACGATTCGCTGAGCGGCGTGGCGCGGGTTGAGCAAGCGCACAACGATTATCTGCAGATTGTGGCGGATGCCGGGATTATCGGTCTGCTGATTGGTGCATTTTTTCTCTATCGTCTTTTCCGCGCGGGTTTGCAAAATACTCAAACTTCCAACTTGTATCGACGCGGTGTTGCCGTCGGCGCACTCGCGGGTTGTTTTGCGGTTTTAGTCCACAGTCTTTTTGATTTTGTTCTGCACACGACGGCGATTACGCTGTTGTTTATTACGCTGGTTTCGTTGGTTGTCGTCAGCGGATATAAATTTTCCGACGACGGCGCGGAAATTTATCCGAAACAGAACGGTAAAAAACGTCGCTCTGCAAGCGTTACGCCGATTGATAAAGGCAGGAAAAGAAACAAGAATGGGGAATTAAATGCGGAGAGCTGAAAATCGTAAAACTCTCAATTCTCGACGCTTAACTCTCCACTGCTTTTCTTTCTTTTTGGATTCAAGAAACCTAAAACATACCAAACGATGCCGTGCGCGACATACGCCGAAGCAATGCCAAAAAGCATATAGCGCGAATAAAGCCAGATGAGCATTCCGAGCGCGGCAATAACCAAAATTAAATAAACGCTCCGTCTGCCTGTGCCGACGGTTTTAAAACTCGTATAACGAATTGTGCTGACCATCAAAAGTCCTAAACCCGCCACTAAAATCATTATCAAAATCGTATAGATATTTGACATATTCTCAGACAAAGTGCTGAGCGGCAAAGGCGATAGATAGACGATTGAGGCAAGCAGTCCGGCGGCGGGCGGAATCGGCAGACCGACAAAGTTTCTCTTGTCAACTTTCGGCGTTCCCTCAATCAAAACACGCGGGCGCGTGGCTTGGAGATTAAATCTTGCCAGCCGAAAACTCCCGCACATTAGATACATAAACAAAACAAACACACCAAAGGCGTGAAGCGAATTTGTTTCGCTGAAGGTTGCGCCGATTGCCCAACCGTAAATCAAAACAACCGGTGCGATGCCAAAGGTCAAAACGTCCGCCAACGAATCAAGCTGCACGCCGATTTCGGTTGCCGTGCGCGTCAATCGTGCCAATCTGCCGTCGAGCGTGTCAAAAATTATCGCCAAGGCGATGGCTTTCGCGGCATATTCAAAATAAACGGCGGCTTGTTCGGGATTTGCGGCAATGATTTGGAAACCGCGCACCGAAGAGAGAACCGCCAGAAACCCCATAGCGATATTTGCCGCCGTAAAAGCTGTCGGAATTAAATAAAGCCCTTTTTTCAAGCCTTTGTGGGTTGGTTTATTTCCTTCAGTTGGCATATTGATTGATGGACGGTTGATGGTCAGCTGCCGGAATCGAGTAGTTATCTTTTAATTTGCCGATAATCGTTTCGCCGCCGACTACTCTGTCACCAATTTTAACAAAAATCTCAACATTTTTCGGCATCAGCAAATCGGTGCGCGAGCCAAATTTGATAAGCCCGTATTTTTCGCCGAGATCAAGGTTATCGCCTGCTTTGCTCCAACAGACAATCCGCCGTGCCAGAATTCCGACAATTTGCGTGCAAGCGACGGTCATTTTTTCGCCTTCTATTGTGATTGCATTTCTCTGATTGGTCTGGCTGGCTTGGTTGCTGGTCGCGGGTGCTTTTTTGCCTTGAAAAAGTTCGACTTTCATAACTTTTCCCGCGATCGGGGCGC
>JACCYR010000462.1 GCA_013696385.1 Acidobacteriota bacterium | reverse complement strand
GAGCCGACGGGACTCGAACCCGCGACCTCCAACGTGACAGGCTGGCGTTCTAACCAACTGAACTACGACTCCGCATTGTAAAACTCCAGATTTCAGATTGAAAATTCCAAATTTGGAATCTGGAATCTAAAGAACTTGGTGGGCACGAAGGGACTCGAACCCCTAACTTCCTCCTTGTAAGGGAGGCTGTCTACCAATTGACGTACATGCCCGAAAAAACTTTTCTACATCAAATATACTTTGGCACGTCGCCCAAGTTATTGTCAAAAAAACGCGCCGTTTGAACTTAACAGCGAATTGCAATGCTACGAAAAATAGGGTGTAAATGTCAAGTTGCGGCAAAAGAGTTTTGTTGATAGTTAATCAAAATTTCAGTTTCTATAACTAACGGCTGATTACAAATCGCTAATAACCTTTGGTGCTAGTTTTTGAATTTGATTTGAGTCGGCGTGAGCAGACGCTGATAATGATAGCCACAGGTTAACAGCTGTGGTTTAAGGCAAATTAGCAATTAAGCCTGCGCGGAGCAGACGACATAAAATTATTCCGTCTGCTCCCGCTGACTCCGTGCGAGGCAGGCGATTTAGATGAAAACACACTGACCTTAATTGTTTCTGTATAATATGAAAAATTCTGTAACTATTCTGTCAGACGAAACCGCATTCCACAATTAAAAATCGTCAAAGTATTCTTGCGTATATGCCGGACAATTTGTCGTGTCGAGATTTTCTATGGATTGCGTCATCTTTATTCGCGCAGTCCAACGCGCCCAATTCCACGAGCGAAAATCGTTTTCCGTTTGCGCCGTTTCCAAACGATGTAAAAGTTTGTTTTTGACAACACATTGTTTCTCAAAATTCATTGTCGGCATCGCTTCCAAAAGTGCCGGAACGGTGTCATCGCTCAACTGCGAAACATAATTTGAATCAAAACTGCGACCTTCCTGCATCAAGCGAACATTTGTGCGGACAATAAAATCATCCGGGCTTAAAACGTGCAAAGTTCCGAGCATAAACAACGAAAGCCACAACGCGCCCCACGCAAATTGCTGACGCATTCCGCGTAAAACCGTCAGCGCAAACCAGACGAAAACCAACGCCAGCAGAACCATAACCGCCATCGGATAAAATCTGATAGTCGTCAAACCATAACCCAAATTTCCCGTCAAAAGCAGAAGTCTTTGCGTGGCGGAAATCATTATGACAAACAATAAAATGATTTGAATTCCCGCCAAAACGCGATAAATCTTTTCGTTGATTGGTTTATCTTTCCGCAAAAGCCAGTGCGAAACGAGCAAAATCGGCAGCACGAGCGCGGAAACCGTCACGAGTTCGCCAAAACCGCGCCGCGCATAATCGGCGAGTTTGAAATCGGGCGTATTCTGCACCAAATCCATTCCGCCGAAAAGATACGGAATCTGCACAATGACAAAACTCAAAAACAGAAGATTTATCAAACCCAAAATAATAGCGGTTTCGATTGCGCCGAGCGTGAAATAGTTTGGCAAAACCGAATTGTCAAAATTCTGCCATTGCCATTTTTTCTCGTCTTCCGGCTTCGGCTTTTCTTCGGTTTTCGGCGCGTCTTCTTCCTTAATTTCGGTTACGCTCAAAGTTTGCGGCTTTGTTTTATCTTTTGTTTCCAAAAATGTTTCAGTTATATCGCCCGAAAAATTTTCAATCAGCGAACCGCGCAAATATCCGGCGACAATCCACGCAAAAAAACTGATGAAAAATATATGTCCGACGACAATTTCCGGCTGGATGTTGAAGGTTTTTTCGATAATTCCTTGAAAAACCGCATCAGCCGCGACAAACAACGCGCCGAAAACAAGCAAAATCGGTATCGCAATCGTCAAGCCTCTTAAAACGGAAATCAGATGCTTTGACCAACCTTTTTGCGGAATCGTTTTCCATCCGACATCATTAAAAATCAGGAAAAACGGAGCAAATCCCGCACTAATTCCCGACCAGACAAAGCCGATAAAATAATGAAAAACTCCGGCAATCTGCGTTTTGATTTTCAAAGCAGGCAAAGTCAAAACGGCTAAAATCGTTAGAATCGCCAGCGTGTCGAAAATTTTCAATTCCATCGAATCGCGCCACACAAACATTGCCGCAAAGAAAACTAACGCGCCGTTGAGCAGAATCGTCTGCGCGTTCCAAAATTCCTGTCGCCGCCGCAAAATCAACATCGTCATCGCCGCCGCCAACGCGCCAATAAAAAGAAAAATATTTAAGCCCCAGGGCGTTGCGCGTAAAAGCACGTCGCCCAAAATGCCGAGCAGAACGGCGACTTGCAAAATCTCTAAACCTGTTTTTGTTTTCTCGTTCATAATTTAATTTCTAATTTGTTTTGCTTTGAAAAGCAAAACCAGCGTAATAACTACCGTAGCCACTGTGGTTTTTCTCAAATTTTCGCTAATTTCCGGTGAGTTGTTCATTTGTTTCCAACTTAAAATAATTTCGCTTGTGCAAAATGCTGTCTTCGTCGCCGACCAAAACCGCTTCGATTATGTGGTCAATGCCGTAGCCTTCACGAATATCGAGGCGCGGATTTTTAATATCGGCTGATAAATCAAAGACGATTTCCTTTTCAAAACTTTCGACAGGCAAAATTTTTCTATCAAACGGCGGCTGTTCGCCAAGTTGCGTCTCGGCTTGCTTGTCGCGCTTGAATTCGCGGTTTTGGTCGTCAACAACGTGCGCGTCAACCGTAATTAAACCGAGTGTTGCTTGTTTTGCATCGCTGGAAACCTTGACTTTCACAATATAAAAATCGCCGTTTGCCGTTCTGTCGCCGAGCGTTTTTGTTTTTCTCACGCCTGTAACCGCCGCGTGCATATGGCAATCAAAATAAAAACCGTAAAACTCTTTTGGTTGATTGAACGAGAGCGTTTTTTCCTCGCTAAAAATTGAACTGACCAGCAGCAAAAGCGTGTATGAAACAAACCAGACAAAAACTCCGCCTAAAACAAAAGTTCTCAACCAAATTTTTTTAGTAAAATAAGAAATGACCAACAAAATTGCGGCACAGATTAATCCGCCGATTGTCATTAACATTAAAACCACGCCCATAATTTCCTCCTATTTTCCCTTCATCGCCTTTATTAATGCTTCCATATGATTAAGATAACGATTTAATGCTTCGCGTCCGTCGCTGGTAATTTTGTATTCGGTCAGTGGAACGCGCCCATTAAACGATTTTAGACATTCAAGATAACCTGCGTCTTCCAACTTCCGCGCGTGAACGCTGATATTTCCGTCGGTTGTGTTTAGAAGATTTTTTAAATCCGTAAAAGACAGGGTTTCATTTGCCGCCAGTGCGCTGATAATTCCCAAACGCATTCGCTCGTGAATAATTTTGTCGAGTTCACTCGAAACATTTTCCGCCGCTTTTTCAACCTTTAATGCTTGCGGTTTCGGCATTTCTTCCGCTTGATTTTCTTTTGCTGCTAAATTATTTCTTGCCATAAATCTCCTGCTGCTAAAAACACAGCAAAGGTGAAAAGGATTAAAATCTGAAAAGTGAAAAGCCCGCTGCCACTTTCCCGATACAAACTTTTTCACATTTTCACTCTTTCACATTTTCACTTTCTATCCGCCGAACTTTCGCGCAATAATAATTCCGAAAATAATATGCAAAACCCCGAAACTTAAACCCATTATCGAATTGCCGAAACCTGTCGGCAGAAAAAACGCAATTGCACCGAGCGCGATAAAACACCAGCCCATAATCGGCACGACTTTGACCGAAAAACTTCCGCCCGTTACAACCGCCGCGCCGTAAAGCAAAATCCAGACGGGAATCATCACTTCAAAATGACCAAATCGCCAAAGTCCGAGCGTTATTACAACGCCGCAAATCAACGACGGCAGAAAACTTAGCGCAAACTTTTTCGCAGGCGCGGAATTTAGCGGAATTTTTGCGATTTTCGATTTCTGCCACATCGCAAAAACTCCGATAGCGAAAGCCAAAAACGCTTCGACAAGCCAGACGATTAACCAATCTTTGATTAATGGTTGAAAATTGGCGATAATCGCCGCCGCAATTGCCGTCGCGCCCATAAAAATTCCGCCATAACCGGGAACTGCCGTAAAACTTGTCGAGCGTTCCATTGTTTGACGGATGAATTTTAAATTATCAAACGCTCTGTCGCCGATGTTTATCGGCTGTTTCGCTTCAATTTCTTCTTTTCTGATTGTCTGAATCTTCGCCATATTGATTTTGAAATTTATACCAAGTTGTTTTGTTTGTCAAGAACTTTATAACATAAAGTCAAAAATTGTGGTAAATTTTCAAAATTTTATTGATTTTAGAGATGATTCAAGAAGTTATTTTATAGTTTTTATTGTGAAAAATTAGAATGGTGAAGATAAAAAACCTGCTTAGGTTTTTATAAAATGAGAAAAACTTTCGCATCGGCACAATATACAAAATCCGCCTTTCGTATTCATATTCGACTAACTAACTGTGAGATAGTTATACTGTAATCATAAAGAAAATTGCTATTTACGAAAATATTGCACGGAGAGAACAAAAATTACTATGTCGCAAACGGAAATCAACCGACAGGTTGTCATTCTAGGCTCAGGTCCGGCGGGTTTGACCGCCGCTCTTTATGCTTCCAGAGCGCAGCTTGAACCGATTGTCATTGACGGACCGCAGCCGGGTGGACAATTGACAATTACAACTGATGTCGAAAATTATCCGGGATTTTCCGCCGGAATTATGGGACCGGAACTGATGAACGAATTTCGCGCCCAAGCCGAAAGATTTGGCACGGAAATTATTAATGTTTGGATTGATAAAATTGATTTATCCAAACGTCCTTTTACGCTTTTCGGTAAAGAAAGTGAGGATAGCGAAGGAATTACGACGATAATCAAAGCTGAAACTTTGATAATCTCAACGGGCGCGTCAGCCAAATGGCTCGGCATTCCGGGCGAAGCACCCGTGCCGGAAGGTTTGGGCGGCAACGGCGTTTCGGCGTGCGCGACGTGCGACGGTTTCTTTTTTCGCGGAAAGCCGGTTGTAATTGTCGGCGGCGGCGATACGGCGATGGAAGAAGCGATGTTTTTAACGCGGTTCGCTTCAAAAGTTGTACTGATGCACCGCCGAGATGAGTTTCGCGCTTCGAAGATTATGCAGGAGCGGGTTTTCGCCCACGAGAAAATTGAAATTATGTGGCACACGGAAGTCAGAGAAATTCTCGGCACAAAAGAAGAAGGCGTAACGGGCGTGAGAATCTACAACAATCAAACAAAAGAAGAAAGCATTTTCCCGACCGAAGGCGTTTTTATCGCCATCGGACACAAACCGAACACCGAACTTTTTAAAGGTTGGCTGGAAATGGACGAAGTTGGTTATCTGAAAACTGAAGGGCGCACGATGAAAACCAACATCGCCGGAGTTTTTGCTTGCGGCGACGCGCAGGATTCGTATTATCGGCAAGCGGTAACGGCGGCGGGAACAGGCTGTATGGCGGCGATTGACGCGGAAAGATTTCTTGTCGAACACGGCGAGCAGGAACAGAAAAATACGGCGACAAATTGGTAAAGAAGATATAATTTTAAAGAGTTTGCAATGAGCGTTAAAGTTTTACAGATTACCGTTGAGGATTCGCGCCAAATGGTTAATAGAAGTTGCATGCGGCAAATAATTAGATGTTGGAAGGCTTCAAAATAATTGGTAAAATTACTGAAATTGAAATTATTGCCGTTGGTCGTTCAATTCGTCTCCTTCCATTTTCGAACAAAGAATTTGGCTATGGTCGTTGGCGAAAATTAAAAGGTGTTGCGACAGTCGAAAGAATTTCAAATAATCGCATCAGATTAGCGGAAATCCATTGGTATGAAGCGCACGGAATCGGTAAAAGAAATGGAAAAATAAAGCGTTGGCTTGATTGATTATGAATACAAAATTTGCGGTATGCATTAATAATAAAGGCTTTGAAGCGTCGCTTGAGGTTGGGAAATTGTATGAAGTCGTTGTGGACGCGGAGATTGAAAACGATGATATGATTCGCTTGATTGACGAAGATGGCGAAGATTACTTGTTTGAAGCGAAGATTTTTTATCCGCTTGTTCTGCCGTCGGAACTAGCAGTTGCTTTGCACGAGAAAGTTTAGAGATGAACGCCGCCAAAGAAAAAATGCAATTACAATTACCGAAACGTCTGCAAAGCGTTCAGCCGACTTTGATTCGGCGGATTTTTGAACGTGCTTTGCCTGACTCAATAAATTTCGGACTTGGCGAACCGGATTTGCCAACGCCAAAGTTTATCCGCGAAGAAGCGGCGCGTGTAACTTTGGAAGAACAAAACGGCTATACTTCGCACGCCGGACTTCCCGCTTTGCGCGAATTGATTGCGGCAAGTTATCCGCATCTTGATTTGCAGTTGAATCAAGTTTGCGTTACGGTCGGTTCGCAGGAAGCAATGACTGCGGCGTTTCTGGCGATTGTGGACGAAGGCGACGAGGTTTTGATTCCTAATCCGTCGTTTCCCGCCTATGAAAACTGCGTCAAAATTTCCGAAGGCGTTCCGGTTTATTATCGTCTTCCGGCAGACAAAGATTTTGGTTTTGACATCGAAGAATTTAAATCGAAAATCACACCGAAAACAAAAGCGGCGGTTGTTATTTCGCCGTCAAATCCGACAGGGAAAAT
>JACCYR010000441.1 GCA_013696385.1 Acidobacteriota bacterium | reverse complement strand
AACCGCCGCCGATTAAACCGATTTCGGCATCAAATGTCGAAAGCAAAAGGTCATACCATTGATTCATCAAATCAAGCGTTGGCACGACGACGAGCGTTTGCCGCTTGCACATCTCAATCGCCATTGTTGCCGCGTGAGTTTTGCCCGCGCCGGTCGGCAAAACTATCGTGCCGCACCGCTCGTTTTGTCGCCACGCTTCGACCGCAGCGGTTTGATACGGGCGCGGTTCAACGCGAAATTTTTGCTTGAAATCGAATGTTTGATATTTTTTTGCTTCATCTTCGTAAGCGGTTTTTGTGCGGATAAAGTCTTTGATTATTTCACGGTAAAGAAAGGCAGGCGAGCGAAAATGCCGGGTGCGCGTGTCCCAAACAAAAGCCTTCGGCACAGTGTCGTTTTCATGCGCGCCTTCTAAAATCAATGTGCCTGATTCAAATTTAAGTTTCAGCATTTTATCGCAAGAAGTTATGCTACGGAAATAATTTTCAAATTCCCGACGTTTGCTTATTGTAGCGCAAATTCTATTACTTGAAAAAAGTTTCGTGCAATCTCCTAATCACTTCAGCGACCTTTGCTTCTTTGACTACAAACGTCATATTGACGCTCGACGCGCCGTGCGAAATCAGCGAAATGTTGATGTCGGAAATGATTGAGAAAATCTTCGGCGCTAAACCAGATGTCGCCCGCAAGCCTTCGCCGACGACGCACACAACGGCGTTTTCGGTTTCGATTTCCACATCGCCGAGCCGTTTAAGTTCATTGACAATCGGCTCGAGCGAAGCTGTGTCGTCGAGCGTCAGCGAAACCGAAACTTCCGATGTCGAGATAACGTCGATTGCCGTGCGGTAGCGTTCAAAAATCTGAAACAGCGCGGACATAAAACCATATGAGCCGAGCATTCGCGCCGATGTGATTCGCAAAATCGTGATGCCGGTTTTGTGCGCAATTGATTTGACTTTGCGCGGTGTGGTTTCCGAATACGGCAAAATCATTGTGCCGATTTTTTCAGGCTCGTGTGAATTGCAGACGCGCACGGGAATCGAAAAATCCACGGCTGGCTGAATCGTTTTCGGATGCAAAACCTTCGCGCCGAAATAGGCGAGTTCCGCCGCTTCTTCATAAGAGAGTGTGTTAAGAGTTCGCGCTTCGGGAACGATGCGCGGGTCGCACGTCAAAACGCCAGTAACGTCAGTCCAAATTTGAATTTCTCTTGCGCGAAGTGCCGCGCCGACAAGTGCCGCCGAATAATCAGAACCGCCGCGCCCCAAAGTGGTTGTTTCGCCGCCGCGACTTGCCGCGATAAATCCGCCGAGAATCGGAATTTCGCCCGCGTCAATTAACGGTTGTAATTCAAGCCTGATAAGATTTTCCGTCTCATCCCAAATCGGCACAGCCGCGCCGTATTCTTCATCGGTAACAATCAAACGGCGCGAATCCATTTGCCGCGCCTTCAAACCTTTTGCTTTGCAAACTTCCGCCAGCAGATGCGATGAAAGCTGCTCACCGTAAGAAACAATCGCGTCTTTGAGCATTTGCAAAGGCAAACTGCGACGCGAAACGCGCATCAGCAAATCACTTAATTCTTTTTTGGCAAAACCGAGTTCGGTTTGAAAAGATTTTTGTTGTGTTTTGTTTGTTAAATCTTTTGAAACTTGCCAATGTCTTTCAAAATGCGGCTCTAAACTTTTAAAAGCATTTTCAAATTCGCCCTTTTTCGCTGTGTCAAATGCGGTTAGAAGCGCGTCGGTAACTTTTGCCATCGCCGATGTAACCACAACGGGAGAATTTTCGCGTTCGCCCAAAACAATCGCGGCGACACGCGCAAACGCTTCCGCGTCCTGCACCGACGTGCCGCCAAATTTCATTATGGTTGGAATTTTTCTTTCGTTCACGACGTTAGAAATTTCAATCGAAAGCGGTTTCTTTGTCAAGCAAAGAGAAATTTATGCCATAGTAAGCAGTAGATTTACCTGTAAATTTTAGAGAAAGTAGAAAATTTTAGCGTAAAAGCGAAAAACCGATCTCTTACGGATCGGTTTTTCATTAATTTTGTTTTTTCAATAGGCTTGCAAAAATTATTTACCTTTGCCGCCGGAGCCGGAACCGCCGCCCTTACCGCCGGAGCCGCCAGACCCGGAACCACCGCCTTTGCCGCCGCCACCGGAACCGCCTTTACCGCCGCCGCTTCCACCGCTTCCGCCGCCAGAGCCGCCTTTGCCACCGCCGGAGCCACCCGATGAGCCGCCTTTGCTACCGCCGCTTCCACCAGAAGAGCCGCCGCTACCGCTGCCGCCTGAACCACCAGAACCACCGGAGCCGCCCGATGAGCCACCTTCTTCAAAGTCTACCATTATCATTCGTCCTCCATTGAATTATTTAGATATTTAATATCTAGAATTTCAAAATAATAATTTGAAACCGGCATGTCTGTAATCTACATTACATAGCTCGCCAAAATTATAAACAGTGTTTAGAGTCTAGCCGCATAAAACAGAGCCACCGTTGATGTTCAAAATCTCGCCCGTAATATGCCGCGACCAATTCGACAGCAAAAAACAAATTGAAAGCGCAATGTCGTCGGTCGTCGCCATTCTTTGCAAAGGAATCGAATTAATAACGCTTTGCTTGTAGTTTTCGTCTTCAAATACGGGGCGCACCATCGCTGTTTCAATCCAGCCGGGCGCAACCGCATTGACGCGAATCTTCGGGCAAAGCTCGCTCGCCAAGGCTTTCGTAAAACTGATTTGACCGCCCTTTGAAGCCGCGTAATTTGAATAATTCGCCTCGCCGCGCTGTCCGGCAGTCGAAGAAACCAGCACAATCGCGCCGCTCGGCTGTTTTTTCATCGAAGGCACACACGCTTTGGTCATCGCCCACGCCGCTTTCAGATTCGTGTTCAAAACCTTATTCCATGTTTCTTCCGACATTTCCTCAATCGGCGCGCCTTCCCAGATTCCCGCGTTGCAAACGAGCAAATCAATTTTACCGAATTTCCCAATCGCCTTTTGCGCTAAATTTTGCGCATCCTGCCAAAGCGAAACGTCGCCTTGCACGGCAATTGCTTGAGCATTGAGAGCTTGACATTCTCTGACGATTTCGTTTGCTTCATCTTCGCTTTTCAAATAATTAACGACGACATTCGCGCCCGCTTCGGCAAGTCTTAAAGCCGTTGCCGCGCCAACTCCGCGGCTTGCGCCCGTGATGATGGCGGTTTTGCCCTGAAAAAGATTCGCGGGAAGTTTGATTTCGACAGATTTTTCGCTCATAAATTTTTGATGATTAAATCGAACACATTCACGGATTAATTTTTGATTTGTTTTAATTTTTATCACAATTTGTTGGCAAATGCCCATAATCTTGAATTTCTCCGACAAATTATCAGCGAAACAATTTTTGTTATTAATGCCGAACATTTCTTCGGCTTTCCGCAAATTTGCCGCATCTTATTAATCAGGTAATGATTTTTCATTACACTTTTAGCGGTAAGGAGAAAAGAAAATGAAAAAAATAATCAGTTTAATTTTTGCATCATTAGTCGTAGTTTTCGGTCTTTCGGTGGATTCTTTCGGGCAAACGTCTAAATCTAAGCCTTGGAGCATTAACAATCGGCAACAAAGACAGCAAAAACGTATTTATCAAGGCGTAAAATCAAGTGAGTTGACGGCGAAAGAAACTTATCGGCTTGAAAAACAACAAGCACGAATTCAACGCACGGAAACCAGATACAGAGCATCAGGCGACGGTTTGACATGGCACGAGCGTTACAAATTACAACACAAACTTAACCAATCAAGCCACAACATTCGCCAGCAAAAACACGATAAACAGGATTATCAATATCCGAAAAGAACGTTGTAGAAATAAAAATATTCTGGGAATTTTTATGAAAGACGAGTTTAACGACTCGTCTTTTTTTTCATAATGCCTAAAATAAATTTTATGAGTGAAAACACTTTTGAGCATCAACCAATCGCTTGGCAGCCGACCGAAGAAATTATCAAACGCGCCCAGCTAACCAAATTTATGCAGCA
>JACCYR010000417.1 GCA_013696385.1 Acidobacteriota bacterium | reverse complement strand
TTTGGTCAAGTTTTTTTTGCAGCTCTTGGCGTTTATTTTCGACTTCCTCATCGTCCGCGTTTTTCGCCACATAAATCGGTTCGGCGATAAAAACTTTTGCCCGCGTAAAAGGCTTCGGAATTTGCAGCTTGTCCCAACTGTTGAGCGTCCAAAATTTTTCGGCTTCAACCAAAAACGGCACAATCGGATTTCCCGTCTTTTTCGCCAGCAAAATCGCGCCCGTTTTGGCAACGTAACGCGCGCCCTTCGGACCGTCAACCGTAAAACACATCGGCAAACCTTGCCGCATCAGGCGAATCATTTCAACCAGCGCACCGACACCGCCGCGCGTTGACGAACCGCGCACCGCGCCGTAACCGAAACGCCCGATAAATCGGGCAATATATTCGCCGTCGAAACTCCGTGAAGTCAGCACGACGATACCGCGATTTTTGAGAAAATAGACCGATGGAAAAATCCGATTGTGCCAAGTTGCATAAACCGGAATTTTGCCGTCGCGCTTTATTTTCTCAAAATTTTCCCAGCCTTCCGTTTCAAATCTGATAGTTTTACCGATAAACTTTATCAACAAATAGAACGTCCAATCGGCAAAATGAATCAAAATCCTTTGCTTGAAAGAATAAGCGGACAAATCAGTGCGGCGATAGGAATTTTCGATTTTCTGCGTCATTTAATAGAAAATACCAAACTATCTGTTTAATTTCTCACTTGAATTGTTAAAACTTGACTGTTTTTATTAAATTTAAAAAAATTGAGAGATAAAATACAATTTATATCTCATCTCTCAATTGCTCAATTCTAAATCTGATTTAACGGCTGATAAATGTTGTTTGAAACACCGGATAATTAATCTTACTAAATGAAGTTGTTCTAGTGTGTTCACTCGCAGAAAATTGCTGTTTCAGCGGATTTTCCAAAATCTTTGCCGTCGCCGAATTTTCCTGTTCGGACAAATCGGAAACAACAAAAACCGCTTTGTTTTTTACATCGAACCGCGCTATTTGATAGCCGTTTGAAGCAATTTTGGCGACTTCATCATTTTTTAATGCCGGATAATTTTGCAAATCCGTCAGCAATATGGAAACCGTTTTGCCTTGATGACGGAAAACAAGATGCGTAAAATTCCGTCCCTGATATTTGCAGGTGTGTGATTCGAGAAATTCATACTGAGCCGCATTTTGCAGCGGCGTTAAAACGGCTTGCCGCAAATCAGCATACTGCGCCGATGCCAAATTTATTTCAACCGGCTCTTCGGCTAAGTTATATTTGACGGCGCAATTTTGGTGGTCGCCGACTGCAAAATCCGCCAGCGATACTTTTTGCGCCTCATTGTTTATTTGAGCAACATCAATCGGGGAAAGATTTTCAGGTTGAGTTTGAAAAAACCAAAAGCCCAAACCAAAGGTTATAATCAGACTCGCCGCCAACGCCATCCAAGATAAATCTCTTGTCCAGAATAAATTTTTAGGGCTTTCGGCAGCAATTGCCGATTGCTTCAACTGAGCGCAAAGACTATTGTAAAAGCCATCGCGGATTTGAAATTGCGGTGAATTTTTGACGGCGGATTTCATTCTCGTCCGCAAAATACGTCGGCTTTCAATCACGCCGCGACAATTCGCGCACGCTTCCAGATGACGCAAAACCTCGTGATTGGTTTCCGTCAGCAGTTCGTCGCACAAATAAGAATCAATTATTTCACGGAAATCCTGGCACTTCATAAAGATTTCCCTCCTTCTTTTCTAACTTCCTTTAATTGGTTTGTTTCGATACCGTAATTTCTGGCATAAACGGTTAATTCGCCGCGCAGGACTTTTCGTCCGCGATGCAGCCGCGACATCACCGTTCCTATCGGGACATCTAAAAACGACGCGATTTCCTTGTATGCAAAGCCTTCGACATCGCACAGCAAAACAACTTCCCGGAAAGTTTCCGGCACTTTTTTTAATGCTTGCAAAACGTCTTCGTCCGTCAACTGCTGCGGAATCGGTGCTTCAAACTGCACGGTTTCGGCAATTCTTTCCTCCGTATCGGCGACAAGGCGCAGGTTTGTTTGTTTCCTAAGTTGTTTGTAATGTGTATGATACATAATTGTTGTCAGCCACGCCTTGCAGTTCGTTCCTTTTTCGTAACGGTGAAAAGATTTGAGAGCCTGCATCATTGTTTCCTGCACCAAGTCTTCGGCAGCATCGCGCTCCCGTTTAAGAAACATAGCCACACGAAACAAGTCTGCGGCATGCGGCATCGCTTCTTGTTCAAAGTCCTGCCACAAACGCTCTTTGTCTGATTTTCCCTTAACTAGCTTAAACACTATTTAGTTGAAATTTTCTCCCACAAATCTTCGTTTCTCAACTGTTTAATATCTATCTTCGGCAGATTTATTCCTAAAAATAATTCGTCATAAATTTCCAGCGATATTTTTGCTTGCATTATTTCACTAATCTGTGTTAAACATTAAGCAGAGTCGCGGCTTGTATCAAACGGCTCGCATTCCGATGGACGACAGCCTTCCATAATCCAAAGTCCAGCCAACGTAAAATCTTTTGAAATCATCAATATAGACAAGAATCTGCCGTGAACCGTTCCGGCAAAATCGGCTTTGAAAATTCGTCTATATTTTGCAAGACGTTCTTGGGAAAAGCGTTCTTTAGAGTGACGAGGAGAGAAAAGAAATGAAAAACGAAATGGCTAAAAAGAAAGAAACTACCGAAAAATTATTTTTGCTTGACCCGGATAAAAAGAGTCCGCGAGCCAAAGATTTTGAAGACAAACTTTCGGCTT
>JACCYR010000409.1 GCA_013696385.1 Acidobacteriota bacterium | reverse complement strand
TAAATTTGATACTCTTGGACAGGAAATTGATGCAGTTTTTCGCGTGCGCCCGACAAATAGTTGAAAATTTGAAATCGTTGGAAATTTTGGAGTTTTAAAATTAACAATTCAAAAAATTGACGATGCGACGGGTAAAAGACACATTATTATTTTCATAGTTTTAATTTTTATAAAGATTTCGCACGAACTCGGCGACATCGGTAAAACTGCGGGCGTAAAACTCGCTCTTGAAACGCCTTCGGAGATGCTCATCTTCAAAAACTCGTCCGCCTAGCAAAATCGGAATTTCGAGTTTGGCAGTTTTTTCTCTGAAATCTTGAAAATCGCGCGACAGGCGTTCCAAATCATTGATGATTGCCGCGGAAACGCATATGAAATTCGGAGAATGCCGCGCCGCTTCGTCAGCCAGACAATAAAGCGGCGTGCTTGCGCCGAAATTGATCACTTCCACGCCTTCGTTTTCAATCGCTATTTGCGCCAGCAACGTCGGCAACTCGTGAAGATCGCCTTCCATCGCGCAGCAAACCGCCAATCCGTTTTTCATTTCGGGAACGGGCAACGCGTTTCTGAGTTTGTATATAGCGGAAATGACGGTTCGCGTCGCTAAGTGTTCCTGCGTAATGCTGATTTCGCCCTGATACCACAATTCGCCGACTGTCTGCATTGCCGGACAGACGATGCGGTCAATTATTTCCGTCAGCGGTCTGCCTTCCAAATGCGCGGTGATAAAAGCGTTGGCAGCAGATTCTTCGCCTCCGTCAACAAGCGTCTGAAAAAACGACGAAACCGAAAAATCGGAACGAATTTTTTTGTCGCGGGCGCGGTTGGTCGTTTTTGTAACCGATTCGTCGCCGTGATTTTGCTTTAGTCCCAATCCCTGTTCGCGCTGAAAACGCACTACTTCTTCGGCGCGAAAACGCCGATGTCCGCCGCTGGTTCGTTCGGATTTCAAAAGTCCGGCTTCTTCCCAACGCTTAACGGTCGCGTCGCTGACGCGGCACAGGCGAGCTACTTCGATTGTCGTAAAGCCTTTTATATCTGCCATCTTTTTTAATTATTCAGCGAAAATTTCCTTTAATCTTAATGCGAGAAGATTTTTTATAATATCAAACTCATAATACATAAAACGCACAATTCGCACAACAGCGATATTGGAAATAATGCTTAATGGCGAAATTATTAAACTATACATCAACAAATATTAGGATTTTATAAAAAAAATCATTTTAGGGGTTGACACCCACAAAAATTTCTTGTAATCTCAAAATCGCACAAACCGCACATAACGACAAAGAGCGGTTAATCGTAATTTTGCGAAAACAATACGGCGAATGTCGCAGGAAGGTCGGAAAAAGATTTTCGAAATACAAATAAAAACTAAAGAGCTTTACGGCTTAATAATTTTCAAGGAGAAAAAAACAATGACAGCAACAGCAACACAACGCGTGGCAACACAAGAAGCACAGCAACATTCAGAAGGAATCGTCGCACGGACGATTGAGCAGCAAACGGCAAAATTGCCGTCGGACATATTTCTTTGGGGCGCGCTCGGTTCAATCGGCGTTTCGCTTTATTTTGAGTTAAAAGGCAACGCGGAAAAAAGTCGCTTCGTCGGTCAGTGGGTTTCGCCTTTTCTGCTGCTCGGAGTTTATAATAAACTCGTGAAGTTGGCGGGTTCAGACCGGCTTAACAAATAAACGGTTCGCCTGATTGACAGGCGATAAACCGGAAAAACAGGTGCAAAGACGTGGACAAAACAGCAATAAAAATTATCAAACGAAAAGACACGGAAGCGGCGGCGAGCGGTAAAACTCGAAATCCGTCCGACCCAAAACCGGCGGCAGCAATGCGCGGAGAAAAAATCGAACCGCATTTGCGCCGCAAAATGGCGGACACGGTTTCAATCTGGATTGCCGAACTGCGGGAAAACAAACGCGCCGAAGAAATTTCGGCGTTTCGCAAACTTTTCGGCGATGAATTTTTATCAAGCGGCGCGGCTTGAACGAGAGAATTTTCGAGGTAAAAAACAATGATTGCTTTAGCGGCTCAAACAATTCAAAAACCCGAAACTTCGACGATTTTGCAAAGAATTGCGGAAAAAGATAAAACCGCCGTCAAAGACTGCATTGACGTTCACGGCAATTTTATCTGGGCGTTGGCGAGAAAGTTCACCACTACAAGCGAAGAAGCGGAAGCGGCGACCGCGCGAATTTTTATTGATATTTGGCAATACCGCGAACGCGAACGCGACACTCGCTTAATCGAAAAAAAACTGATTGCGATGATTGCGCTGCGCCGATTGATTAAAATTTCGCGGCAAACCAAACAAACGTCTATGGCAAGCATAGACGCGCCGAACGAACAAAGGGCGGGAACGGACGGAATTTCCGAATTTGTTTAGAGATTCTGTCCGTTATTTACATTTTCGATTTTTAAATTTTAGATTATTTACAAGGAGTTTATATATGTTCAGCAAACCGGATTACATAATTTTAATCGCAGCCTTCGTGTCTTTTTTATTTTCGATTTCTCTCTGGTTCGGCGTGTTTGGCGCGGAAAACAGAGATGCCGGAATATTTGTCGGCTTATGGGTGCCTTCGATTCTCGGCTTCGGTCTATTTTTTAAATTGAGCGCGAAAGGAAGGCAAATATAATGACAAGCATCATCTTTATCGTCGGTTTTCTTGTCAGTTTGGCGGTTTGTTATGCCCTGTTTGCTTATACGATTCACGAAATGGGAACTAATGAAAAATCAAGCAATACAAACAGACGATAATCAGCAGCCAGTAAAATGATTTTAAATTTGATTGATTCGCCCGTAAATTTGACGCTTCGTTCGGCGCGGCAATTTCTAATCGTCGGCGATGAAACACATCGTTCGATTAAAACCGTCGAACGGGCGACGGAAGCTAACCTGCCGACAAAATTCGGCGCGTTTCGGATTGTCGGCTATCGTTCGCTTACGTCGAGCGAAGAGTTTGTCGTGTTGACGCGCGGCGTTTTTAAGTCCGAAACTCCGCCGCTTGTTCGCATTCATTCGCAGTGTTTGACGGGCGACGTTTTCGGCTCAATCAAATGCGATTGCGGACAACAGTTAGAAGCGGCGATGAAACTGATTGCCGAAGCAGACTACGGCGCGATTGTCTATCAGCAGCAGGAAGGTCGCGGCATCGGCATTATCAATAAAATTCGCGCTTACGCGCTGCAAGATAAAGGCGCGGACACGATTGAAGCCAACGAGCGTCTGGGTTTGGAAGTTGATTCGCGCCGCTACCAACAATGCGCCGAAATTCTGCTCGATCTCGGTCTTGACCGCGTGCGTTTGATGTCGAACAATCCCGAAAAAATTCAGGCGTTGAGAAACGTCGGAATAGAAGTGACGGAGCGCGTGCCGCTTTTGATTGAGCATCATCAAAATCTGACCGGCTATCTGAAAACAAAGCGCGAGCGAATGGGACATCTGATTAACTTGCCGGAAGAAATCTACGGTTGAAAAAAGCGTTTGATAATTTAAGAAATAATAAAAAGTTAAGATGAATTTAGAAGGAAAATCCGTTTTAATTGTCGGCGCGGGACGCGGAATCGGACGCGCTTCGGCGGAGCTTTTCTCAAATGCGGGCGCAAATGTCGTCATCAGTTCGCGCACCGAACCCGAATTGATGGAACTCGAATACAAACTCAACGCGAACGGCAATCCGAATGTTCTGGCGTTCGCTGCCGATGCCGGCATCGAAGCTGATGCGAACGCGCTCGTTAATGAATCAATCAAAAAATTCGGCTCGATTGAATATCTGGTTCAGGCGGCGGGAATGGGCGTTCTCAAACCGTTTGGCGATATTACGCTCGCCGATTTTGACAATCTGCTGCACGCTAACGTGCGAACCGCTTTCAATGTTCTGCAAACCGTTTTGCCGCAGATGGCGGCGCGGAAATTCGGGCGCGTTATAGCGATTCCGGGCGTTTTAGGCAAAGTCCCGATGATGCAGGCTTCTGTCTATTGCGCGGCGAAATACGCGCTGACCGGAATGATTAAATGCCTCGCGCAGGAATATAAACGCCACGGCGTTCGGTTTTCTCTGATGCACTTCGGCGGCGTTGATTCAAGTTTTTGGGACAATATCGAGATGAAAGTTCAGCCGGAAAAAATGCTTTCGATTAACGCGGCGGCGCACAGCATCTTTTTTGCGGCGACCCAGGAAGGCGAAGGCGTGATGTCAGAAATCGTCCTCGTGCCTGAATCGCATCAAATTATTTGACTGTTCCTCAGTTTCGCAAAATTGTTTCGGTTTGTGGAAACTAACGCGCCGCGTCGGGTTCAACTTTTAGAAACAAGCGGTAATGCGTCCAACTCAATTCTGAGCGCAATGTGTTCATTCATAAGTGATTTATAACGAAGGCTTGATAATTCATTGTCTAAACAAACCAACTTTTGCCTTGCTTACACTAAATTTCTACTATTTAGCAAATGAATTAAAGGATAAGTAGCAGGCTTTTTGTTTTTAGGTTAATTGATTCCAGAATGTTCGACTCTCTAATTCGGATTTAGAAAAGGAACATTTGTTCCGTTGATGTTAGTTATAAATGTGCGTCCGTCTGTAAAACTGTGGCTCAACACCTTGCTTTGTTTGCCGATAATTGTCAGACCGTAATTTCCCGCGCCCGATAATTTCGGCGCAGTGATGTTTCCTTGATAAATGTTATTGTTTGAAAGCGTAGTTTCAAAAAATCCCATATCCGAAGCCGCGCCCGCCCAATAATTGTTCTGATAAATCGAATTTGTAATAACCGAATCCTTGTCGTGATAATGAAGCCGGGCGTGGTTATTTACAAAGCGGTTATTATTACTCGCGCCGCGCTCTCTGATAATCTCTTGCC
>JACCYR010000383.1 GCA_013696385.1 Acidobacteriota bacterium | reverse complement strand
TGATAAATTTATTCGGGCAAAAATCTTCGGGACAAGTCAGAATAGAAACAGGCAAAACCATCGCAAATCTGCAAAAAATCAAATAAAAATCTTTACCTTTGCCAAAATAAATTCTAAAATTACATATTTTAACTTTCACAATTTTGGAGAAAACTATGAAAAAACAAATTCTTTTAGTCATTTCAGTTCTTTTATTCAGTTTTTCAATCGCTTTGGCGCAAACGCCGCCGGAAAAACCTAGAACAATTAGCGGCGGCGTAATAAACGGCAAAGCAATAAGTCTGGCAAAACCGGCGTATCCGGCGGCAGCAAAAAGCGTCGGCGCGGAAGGCGCGGTCAATGTTCAGGTTGTGATTGATGAAGCAGGAAACGTAATTTCCGCAACGGCGGTTTCAGGACATCCTTTACTGAGAGCGGCGGCGGAGCAAGCGGCGCGGGAATCAAGATTTAATCCGACACTTTTGCAAGGTCAACCTGTCAGAGTTACCGGCGTGATTGTTTATAATTTTGTGGCGGACAAAACAAATTGGACGAGAGTCGGTTATAGTCTGGCAAGCGTCCAACACTCTTCGACGCTGATGTTTTTGAACACTGATTCAATCGCCAAAATGTTTCAGGCAGATTGGACGGCAGAAAACGAACAATTAAAAAGGTTGGCGGAAATAAAACAAGCCGAATCTTCCGGTAATTCTCAACCAAACATATTAAGCGAAAGGAAAATTAGCGAAAACACGGAAAAAAGACCTGATGGAACAACCGTCAAAACAATAATTACGGAAAGAAGCGTCAAGTCCGATTATCAAACAAACCCCGAACAAATTGCGATTTCACAATCTTTGATTGCTTCGCTGCAAGGTCGTCTGGCGGGCGACGAATTAAATTTGTGGCAGTTTAACGTCGGGACAAATTTGAGTCAGGCATTAGCGCAAGTTAGAAATCCGGGCGAAAAGCAAAGAGTGCTAGATTCTCTTCGTCAACAAATGCAGTCCGCGCCAAGCAGAGTTTCGGCGGAATATCTCGCCGATTTACAAAAAATCATGGCACTTTTAGAAAAGCCAAATCCGACGGCTGACGATCGCCGGCAAATTGGTCAAATTATGCCAAAACTGTTAAGAAATTAATGACCAGTGTCAAATCTTTTCTAGTTAAATCTGCTGCAGCCGAGCGCGTTTTGGCGGCGGCGGGAATTTTAGCGGCAACAACGGGTGCGTTTGTGATTGGTTATTTCAATCCGACAACAGCGGGATTTTTCCCCGTTTGTCCGCTTCACGCGGTAACCGGTTTGAACTGTCCGGGCTGCGGTTTGACGCGCGGTTTTCACGTGCTTTTTCACGGCGATGTTTTGGGCGCACTTCATTTTAACGCGCTTTTGCCGGTTTATTTGTTTGTTGGGATCTACTTTTTAGTTTCGCTCAGTTTGATTGTTGTCAAAGGTCGCGGTTTATCTTTTAATATCTTCAAACCTCATCTGTTGTGGGGATTTTTAATAGTTTTGATTATTTTCGGCATTATGCGGAATTTGCCGTTTTATCCGTTCACAATTCTTGCGATATAAAAAATTATCTAAAGAGAACATTTAACTTTCTTGTTGAATTAAACATCAACCGGACTTTTTACGCCGAGCCGATTGTTTTGTAAAACGTGCGTGTAAATCATTGTCGTAGTCAGTTCCTTGTGTCCGAGAAGGTCTTGAATCGTGCGGATATCCGAGCCATTTTGTAAAAGATGAGTCGCAAATGAATGGCGCAAAGTATGACAGCTTGCGTGTTTTTCAACGGTAGATTTTTGCAAACCGATTTTGACGGCTTTTTGCAAACTGGATTCGGACAAATGGTGTCTGCCCAATTTGCCCGTGCGCGGGTCGCGGCTGATTTTAGCGGAAGGAAAAATGTATTGCCATTTCCATTCACGCGCGGTGTTTGAATGTTTTCCATCAAACGCAGACGGCAGCAGCACTGAACCGAGTCCGGCTTCAAGGTCGCCCGCGTGTTGAGTTTTGACCTTTTCTAAATGCGTTTGCAAAGGCTCAACGAGTTTGTCGGGCAAAATTGTAAAACGGTCTTTGCCGCCTTTACCGTCGCGGACAATAATTTGTTTATAGCCGAAATCCAAATCCTTAACGCGCAGGCGCAGACATTCCTTAAGGCGCAGTCCCGCGCCGTAAAGCAGATTTGCCATTATCCAATTAACGCCGCTCAAATGCGATAAAACCGCCGCCACTTCTTCGCGCGTCAAAACAACCGGCACTCTTTCGGATTGTTTAGCGGACGTAAACTTGCCGCCGAGCCGTTCGAGTTCCACACCAAGCACTTCTTTATACAAAAAAAGCAGAGCAAACATCGCCTGATTCTGCGTCGTCGCCGCTACATTTTCTTTCACGGCGAGATGCGTCAAAAACGCGCCGACTTCCGCCGCACCCATCTCTTTCGGGTGTCGCACTTTGTGAAAAAAGATATACTTTTTCATCCAGTAAATATAAGTCTTTTCAGTTTCAAGACTATATCGTCGAGTTCGCATAATATCGCGGACCTGATTAAGTAGTGCTGACATAATTTTTAAAATATTTCGGTTAAATTAATTCAACTGATGTCGGTTAAACTAATTTAACGGATGTCCATATGAATTTATTTAACGGACAACTCGCATTATGATAAACAACCGAAAAAAGCAAATCTCACCTTGCGAAAAGCCGAAACTTGTTGTATGAATTAACAAAATTAAACGGAAATAGTTTCCGTAGAATTCAAAGTTTGGTCAGACAGCCGATGCACTTTCAGCGCCCGATGGCTCGACAACATTTGACATGGTATGTTAAGCTCGTGAGCTTCCGCTCAACAGGCGTTGGAGACGGAAAGCTCACGAGCTTAACATATCCTTCGCGGTTGTCATCCCCATCTTTCGCTCGCGAGCCGCGTCTCTCTGCCAAACATATCGTTGCAGCCGACGCCGAATTAGCGCACTTCTTGGATTCAAAGATTCGACGGCGCGGCTGAACTCAATCGTTAGCCGCTTCTTTGAAAAAGATTTCAAACGTCAGCGCGACCAAGAATTAGAAAATAAACGGCAAAAACTGCAAACTTCGCTTGACGAATCGGCTACCTGTAGAAAACAATAGCGAAAAGCAGTAAAAAGACCTATCCCTAAAATCTAAAAACAGTGAGGAAAAGACAATGACACTTTTTGATTCGATTATCCGCGAGGTGGGCGAAAGATTCAGTTTGGGAGACAAAGCCGGAGGTTTGTTTGCCGCTTTGCTAGGTTTGATGACTGACCGCAATCAAGGCGGTTTTACAGGATTTCTAGCCCGCTTCAGACAAGCGGGCTTAGGCGACACGGTTTCTTCGTGGATTACACGCGGTGACAATAAGCCG
>JACCYR010000117.1 GCA_013696385.1 Acidobacteriota bacterium | reverse complement strand
GCGGAGATTGATTCGCGCACCGACTTGTGGAGTTTGGCAGTATTATTTTTTGAATTAACGGCGGGCGAAAAACCTTTTAACGGGGACACGCCCGGCGACGTGCAGGCGGCGATTTTACTCAAAGAATTTTCTTTTCCCGCTAATCTTAAAGTTCCGCTGACCTTCCGGCAAATTCTTCGCCGCGCATTGAACAAAGATATTACCGCGCGTTACCAAACAGCCATTAATTTTATTACTGATTTAAAGTTTTTAAGGTCAGAACTAAGCGGAACATCTTTGCCCGAAACCGGCGGTTTATCTTTGAAAACCGCTAAAACAACTGCTGCCCAAACAATAAAAAGTTCACAAACAAGTTTCTTTCAACGATTTCTGCACTATCCGTTAGCCGGAATTCTGTTGCTGATAATCGGCGGCGGCTTTTGGTTTTTGTTGAATCGTTACAACCAAAGAAACATTTCAACTGCTGTGGTTTCGCAAGCGACGCGCATTACCAATCGCGGAAAGGCAATTCGGGCGACAATCTCGCCAAATGGCGAATGGTTGGCTTATGCGCTGGAGGAAGCCGGACAGCAAGGTCTGTTTCTGAAACCTCAAAATGCTGGTTTAAATGAATCTTTGACTTTGCTTGCTCCGTCGGAGAGACGCTTTAGCGGGCTTAGTTTTGCGCCCGACAGCCGCGCGATTTATTTTTCTGCGAGTAATGCCGACGAAGTATTTCCGAGTCTTTACCGTATTTCAACCGACGGCGGCGAACCTGAAAAAATCCTCGAAAATCTGGAAAACGCGCCTGCTATCTCGCCCGACGAAAAACAACTTACTTTTCTGCGACTGTCGGACGACGACAGCCACGAAGAAATTTGTCTCGCCAACGCCGACGGCACAAATATCCGCGTTTTATATTCGCGCCAGATTCCCGATTATATTCCGCATCTGACGCAGCCGGCGTGGTCGCCCGACGGAAAAACAATTATTTTTTCCGCCGGAAGTTACGCGGACAATCAGCAGTAAGGTTTTCCCCGTCGCCCTCGATGTTGAAACGGGCGAAGCGCGGCGCGTTTTTCAAGCGGATTGGGAAGAAATCTGGCAGATGGATTGGCTTGCCGACGGTCGCGGTTTTATCGTTACCGGTCGCCATAACCGAACTTACGATAATAAACAATTGTGGCTGGTTACTTATCCGAGCGGCGAGGTAACTCGTCTGACTAATGATTACAACGATTATTACGGCGTTTCGGTCAACAAAAATTCGGACGGCAAAACCGCGCAGATAGCAACTATTATTTTGCACCGCACGACGCAGCTTTGGAAGGCAAAACTCTCCGGCACAAGTGAAAATGCTGTCGAACTGACATTGAGCGGAAATGATAGTTTGGGTGTCTCTTGGGCGCAAAACGGCGCGTTGTTTTATGGTTCGATGGCGAGCGGCAACCCGGATATTTGGATGATGGATCAAGACAAAAACAGTCGCCGCCAACTGACGTTTGACTCTCGTTTAGACATTAATCCGATTGCGACCAACGATAATCGCTACGTTGTTTTTTCTTCGGAGCGCGATGGTTTGAAATCGCTATGGCGAATGAATTTTGACGGAAGCGACCAAATTCAGTTAGTTCAGGGCGCGAGCCTCGAAGGTTTCGCGCTTACGCCGGACGGACAAACTGTTTATTATCACAGTTATTTTAACGGCAGCGGTGCTTTGTGGCGGGTTTCGGTTCAAGGCGGAAAGCTAGAAAAATTTGCCGACGGAAATTTTCAAACGCCCGCCATCTCGCCCGACGGAAAATTTATCGCCGCCGCTTATCTGCCGAAAGATGCCAAAGAATACTCGCTGGCAATCTGGGCAATAAACCAGCCGCTTTCGCAGATGCGCGTTGTCAAACTGCTCGAAGGCGCGAAACTTCCGGGCTTTATCCGTTGGTCGGTAGACGGACAGACGGTTATTTATATCGCAGCGAAAAAGGGTGTCGGAAATCTCTGGGCGCAGCCGGTTGACGGAAGCTCCGCCCGTCAGATGAGTCATTTTACCGTCAATCGGATTTTTTCGTTCGACATTTCCCCCGATGGACGTAGTTTTATTTGTTCGCGTGGAGAAATTGCCGGTTATATCGTCAGTCTTCAGCTAAATTTGGACAAAAGTAGTTTTCCTTTTTTATGATTTTTTCGCCAATGCCGATGGTTTTGGCTCTAAACACTGCCGAATTTAATTTACAGATATTAAACGGTTTTCCAAGTCAGCGTGTAAGCGGGCGGAACATTTTTCATCACGATTTGGCTTTTTTTTGCTTTGCCATAATTTTTATCCATATATTCGCGCAGTTTTATCGCTGACGGAAAATAATAGCCGTGCGCGTATTGAAAAGTGCGAAACACGCAGCCTTGTTCCATAAATTTATCAATTTCGGTCA
>JACCYR010000358.1 GCA_013696385.1 Acidobacteriota bacterium | reverse complement strand
ATGAGCGATTTTGACCGCCGCAAAACCGCAATGCCAATCGTTCAGATGAACAATGTCGGGCGGTGCGCCGACGCGCTTTATCAAAGCTAACGCCGCTTGATTAAAAAACGCAAAACGCTCGTAATCTTCCCAAAAACCGTAAATCGAAGAGCGATGAAAATACTCCGGCGCGTCAATCAAAAATGTCGGCGAACCGTTGGCTTCGCTGTAAAAAACTTTGGCACGATAAACGCCGCCGCGCCAATCAACTGCCAAATCATCAATTGCCAGATGTCCAATATCCTTGCCATTTGTTTGCGAATATAAAGGCGTAATCAGAAAAGCGTCAACGCCGACCTGCCGCAAAGCCTTCGGCAACGCGCCTGCAACATCGCCCAAACCGCCAGTTTTTGAATATGGAACTGCTTCCGCAGATAAAACTGCCACGCGCATAAAAATAAAGTGAATCGTAAATAGTAAATCGTGAATCGTAGTTTTCGTCAAATCCAAACTACAATTCACGATTTACTATTTACTGTTTACGAAAACTAGCTTTGCATTGATGCAAGAAAGTAAAGTTATTTTTTAAGCAAAACTCTAAAACCCGATTGGCGAAAATGGTCATCGGTAGTTAAACCCTTAGTTAAATTGCGCTCTTTCATCACCACAAATGAAAGACAATCAATCAAATCCAATTTTTATCGGTTCTGTTTTTGAACAATGCAAACGCTTTTTCATACAAATCTTTCGAGATTTCGATTATTTCAACATTTGCGTCAGATTCAAACGAATCAAGTAAAGCAACTGCCGCGTGACGATACCGAATTTTCGATAAAAAATTTCCGATTTCGAGCAAAATTGCCCGCGTGGTTATAAGTTTTGTATCATTTTTCTCTAATTCTTCTGAAATTTCAACGGCTTGCCGGTGGTGTTCGTCAACTTCTGAAGAAAGCGCAATCGCGTAAGATGTATCGAGAAAAATCTCATCCATTACTATTTTTCTTCCGCGCCGTAAAGATAATCATCAATTTTTTCCGACCAATCCGGCGCGCCTCGTAATTTTAAGGAACGCGCCGTCGCCAGAAATGACTTTGGCTTTTCGGTTTTCTGCTCGACAACTTCAATTGTTAACCGAACTTTTGTATTCGGCTGCAAATTAATCGAAGTTTCAGGGCGTAAAACTTCACCGTCAAAAACAGCCTCAAGTATTTGCGTCATATTTTAACTCTGCATCGAAGCCAGAAATTCTGAATTTGATTTAGTTTTCGCTAGTCTTTCCAAAACGACTTCCATCTGCTCGACGGGCGAAAGCGGATTGAGAACGCGGCGCATCACCCAAACACGATTCAAATCTTCGGGGCTGAGGAGAAGTTCTTCTTTGCGCGTGCCGGAGCGTTGCAAATCAATCGACGGGAAGAGACGTTTATCGCTTAAACGTCGGTCGAGATGAATTTCCGAGTTACCAGTTCCTTTGAATTCTTCAAAAATAACGTCGTCCATTCTTGAACCCGTATCAATCAGCGCGGTCGCAATAATCGTCAGACTTCCGCCTTCTTCGATATTTCGCGCCGCGCCGAAAAATCGTTTCGGACGTTGTAGTGCGTTGGAATCAATACCGCCGGAAAGAATCTTGCCCGAAGGCGGCACAACCGCGTTGTGCGCTCTTGCAAGGCGAGTAATCGAGTCAAGCAAAATCACAACATCGCGTTTGTGTTCAACGAGGCGTTTCGCTTTTTCGATAACCATATCGGCAACCTGCACATGGCGCGTCGGCGGTTCATCAAAGGTTGACGAGATAACTTCGCCTTTCACCGAACGCTGCATATCGGTAACTTCTTCGGGACGTTCATCAATCAGCAGAACAATCAGCGTAACTTCAGGATGATTTTCCGTGACGGAATTAGCGATGGTTTGAAGCAGCATCGTCTTGCCCGTGCGCGGCGGCGCGACAATCAAAGCACGCTGCCCTTTGCCGATGGGCGTTACCAGATCAATGACCCGCGCCGAAACTTTGTCGGGCATAGTTTCCATCTTGAGCTGCTCGTCCGGGTAGAGCGGCGTGAGATTGTCGAAAAAGATTTTCTCGCGGGAATGTTCCGGCTGTTCAAAATTGATTGCTTCGACTTTTATCAGCGCGAAATACCGCTCGCCTTCTTTGGGCGGGCGGATTTGTCCTGAAACGGTGTCGCCGGTGCGTAAATCGAATTTGCGAATCTGCGACGGGCTGACATATATATCATCAGGACCGGGCAAATAATTGTATTCCGGTGCGCGAAGAAAGCCGAAACCGTCGGGCAGTGTTTCCAAAACGCCCTCTGAGAAAATCAGCCCGCTTTTTTCGGTCTGCACGGCGAGAACTTTAAAGATAAGTTCCTGCTTTCGCATTCCCGACGCGCCCTCTACGCCCATTTCCTTAGCAATATGGGTCAATTCGGAAATCGACATATCTTTAAGTTCCGCCAAATCTAAAGTTTCGTCCGTTTCGGGAGCATTTCCCTTTCCGTCATTTTCTTCCCTTTCAGGTTTGGAAACTTTAATTTTTGCGACTTGCTCTTCTTCCGTCTCGTCGGCGGCTTTCTCAAAACCGTTCTCTTCGGCTTTGCTTGCTCTTTTCGTTTTCGTTTGTGTTGTTTTGGTTGCCATGTTTTTATCCGTTTGCTTTGTTGGGAAATTTTTGTGGTTTTACCAAGATTTTAGAATTTATTAACAGGCACGAATTAAGCCTTGATCTATCTTTTGAAATACTAAACTCTTGGTAAAAATTGTATGGAATATTCCGTTGTGATGCTGTTGAAAACAAGCCCGCGAGCTTTTTCAAAAACCCTGAGTTTGGGGATAACTAAATTATTACTTTATTTATTTGAATAAATCAACTGTATTTTTATCTTTTTTCAAGCGTGCTGCCGATTTCCCGCCAAAGCGCATCTTTTCCTTTTCCCGTCAGCGCGGAATATGCGATAATTTTGCTTTTCGGCAGAGCATTTTCTATCTCCTGCAAACTCTTGTTTAATTTATTGTTTGAAAGTTTGTCAGCTTTGGTAGCCACGACGATATGATTTATTTGATGAAATACAAGCCATTCGTGAAGCTGGCTGTCAAGAGTCGTCGGTTGATGCCGCGAATCTACCAGATGTATTGATAGCACAAGTTCGCGGCGGTTGGCAAGATATTCTTCTGCCATTTTGCCCCAATCGGCTCGCATTGCCTTGGAAACTTTGGCATAACCATAACCGGGCAAATCCACAAAATAAAACGCTTGGTTGACGAGAAAAAAATTGATGCTCTGCGTTCTGCCCGGTGTGTTTGAAGTTCGTGCCAAGCCTTTTTTTTGCAAAAGCGAATTGAGCAAACTCGATTTTCCGACATTTGAGCGTCCGAGAAATGCAATTTCCGGCAAGCCGTCGGTTGTCCAATGGCTTTGGTTGAACGCGCTTTTAACAAATTCCGCCGATAAAATTTTCATAATGTATTGTTTGTTACAGAACTTTGGTTGTTTCAAATGGTAAAATATCTCAGTTTATTTTAAGCATCGGAGATAATTTGTGAAATCGAAAAAATTAGGCTATAAATATGATTTGCAAGGGCGCGAGTCGATTAGTCCAGATCTTAAGCAAATGATGAAAGGAACTTAAATATGCGTCTAGTCAAAATCAATGCGCCGCAAGACAAAGGCGCGGACATTTCAAAAATAGCTTTCTCCGTCGGCATTAGCCAAGTTTCCGTTTTCCAAGTAGAAGTTCTTCGAGACGACGGAAACCGCGAAACGAAAGACGCGGTTGATATAGAAACTTCCACGCCGAAAGCGAAGCGTTTTGTTGACGCGCTACTCGAAGCTGATTTTTATAATTCGACGGATTATTCAATCAACATTCGTCAGCCGCGCTCTATTATCTCGAAAGAAAGTTTTCGGGAATTGACTAAACCGCTGGTCGAACCAGCGACCGATATTTTCGAGGAACTCTGGCAGTTTAGCCACATCACCGTCGGCTTTGTCGGGCGCAATTTCATCGCTGCTTGCCTTTTAGCTTTTGGCTTGATTCGCCAGCAGATTCTTTTAATCATTGCCGGATTATTATTTTTGCAATTGTTGCCGCTTCTGCTGGCAATCGGTTACGGCGCGTGGATGCGGACGTGGAAACTCGTCGGGCAAAGCCTTTTGGCATTTATCACCGCCGTCGTTCTGCTGATTCTCAGCGGAGTTTCGGTTGCTGCCGTTTCAAATCCGCCGCTTAAATACGACGAATTTAATTCGATGCTCGTCGGCTTTCTGATTTCGCTCGCCGTCGGCGTTGCGGCTAGTTTGGCAAACGTAGATGACGCAGGCAGACGCGAATTCATTGGGCTTGCGGCAACCGCGCAAATCGCTATTATTCCCGTTTGGTTTGGAATCTGTTTTGTGTTCGGTTTTCCGACCACGACAAGCCAACACGAGATTACTTCTCGCGCCGTCGGTTTCGGTTTGAATGTTTTGACGATTATCGTCGCTTCGCTTGCTACATACATTTTGCTCGGCGCGACAAACCATCGGATAACCGACGGAAAATCAAATTAACAAAACAAGAATCTCTGTGTTCTTTATATCTTGACAGTGAAATTGTTTTTCTGATTCGGTTTCCGAGAGGTGAATTACGAGAAAGATTTCTGATGTGGCAAGTAAATTCGTGGTTGCAAATTATTTTTTCAATCAAATTTTTCCCGTAACCCACCTCGCGTTCAAGCCGACTTCGACATTTCCGCTCGCGTTTGCATCCAACGCTTCATCATCTCGCGCCGCTTGTCGAGCATTTCTTTTGCATCGGGCATTCGCATAATCAGCATTTCTAAATTTTTCAAATAATTCGGACTACCCATCGTTTCTCTGATTTCTGCTAAAAATGGCTCGATTTTCGAGAACACAACGATATGTTCGCCGTGCGCGTCGGCGAACATCTCTTCGTCAATCGCGCCGTGATTGACAAACGATGCCGCCATATCCCAATACGATGTAACCATTCGGAAGTAAGCGGATGTTTCCGCATTTATCATCGTTTGCATAATATCCTGCATGCTTTCGGGAAAAAAGGAAATCACCCAATTTCGCGCCTCGCGCATCACGGGTTCGCGCCGCAAATCATACAGTTTTAAAATCAAATCAGCCGATTCTGCTTTACTCATAATTTTTCTCCTTGCGTTTTGATAAATTTGAATTGTTGTAGGAAATTAATTCAATTTGAAAAGTAGAATGAATCAAGTGCAAAGTCAAAAGCAGAAACACAAGTCTTTCAGAAGTGTGCAAAATGTTCCGGGTTTCAAGTCAAGCGTGTTTTCCAACTTGAAACTTGAAACTTGAAACCTGAAACTTATCAGTGATGTCGCTAACTGAAAAAATCGAATCTTTCATCAAAAATCTGCCCGACGCGGCGGGCGCACGGCGGTTTTATCTGCAACTGGCGGAAAATTTTCCCGCCGAAGAAAGAAAGCTCGCCAAAAACGAAGGTTTGCTTTCTGATGTTTTGACGCTTGCCGCTTTTAGTCCTTTGCTAGCGACGACCATTTTGCAAAATCCTGATTATATTTCGTGGCTCAATCGGCAAAGAATTTCGTCGAAAGTGCGCGGCAAAGACGAAATTCTCGAATCGCTGGCGCGGTTTGCGCTAACGAATTCGAGTGTCGAACCGAATATTTTGCTAGCTCGTTTCCGCCGCCGCGAACTTCTGCGAATCTATCTGCGCGACATTCGCAATCTCGGCACAATCGCCGAAATAACAGAAGAAATTTCAAATCTGGCGGATGCAATTTTGGAATATGCTCTACGTTTCTCGCAACAAGAACTCGATAATCGTTATGGCATTCCGCTTGAAATTGATAAAAAGGAACGCGCTGCACAAGCTCAATTTTGCACCGTCGCTTTGGGAAAACTTGGTTCAAACGAACTCAATTACGCTTCTGACATTGATTTGCTTTTTCTCTATTCAAACGACGGCACGACTTCGGGAAAAGGTTCACGTAATGCTGTAACAAACCGCGAATACTTTGTAAAACTTGCCGAATTTGTTACCAAACTCGTCGGCGGACAAACGGGTGAAGGCGCGGCATATCGCGTGGATTTGCGCCTTCGCCCGCACGGACAAGTCGGCGCGTTGGCTGTTTCTGTAAATGAAGCAGTCAATTATTATAAAGATTCGGCGCAGAGTTGGGAACGCCAAGTTTTGATTCGTTCTCGCGCTTGTGCGGGCAACGCGAAAGTTTTTCACAATTTTTTTGAGAAAATTAAATCAAGCGTTTTTTCAACTGATGAAACGATGGAAAACGCTTTGCAAAACGTCCGTCTTTCCAAAGAAAAAATCAATCTCGAAAAAATTTCCGACAAAGGTTTTAACGTCAAACTCGGCAGAGGCGGCATCCGCGAAATCGAATTTATCGCGCAGGCTCTGCAACTCGCTTATGGCGGGAGCGACGGGTGGCTTCGCGCACCACATACTTTAATAAGTCTTTCGCGGCTTGCCGACAGAAAATTATTAACCGAAATCGAATTGACCGAAATTTTTGAGGCTTATGATTTTTTGCGCCGCTTGGAACATCGCTTGCAAATGGAAAACGGCTTGCAAACTTATCTCGTTCCGAATAATGAAGAAAGGCGTTTTCTACTGGCAAAGCGGATGAATTTTGTTGATTCACAAGAATTTGTAAATACTCTTAAAACTCACAGCAAAAATGTTAATCGAATTTTTTCGCGTATTTTCAATCCATCTGAGAATCTAATGCCAGAGCGCAACGCCGCAAAGACGCAAAGAGAAATAAATTACAAATTACGAATTACGAATTACGAGAAACCAACAAGCAATGAACAACAAATTTTTTCGTCGTTGGAAAAATCCGATATTGAAACCGATTTGAGCAAAGAAACTTTAGAAACGCTCAAACTTTTGTCGGAAACTTCACCGCATTTTGCCGAAATGCTTGCCGCAAATCCCGGTTTGATTGCAGATTTGCCGAAAACGACGGAAAATTTTACCGAAAAAAATTATCACCAAATTTTTCTCTCCGCTATTGAAAAAACAAATGGTTTTGCTCAGAAATTAGCAGTTTTGCGAAAGGTTTGGTCGCGTTCTTTACTTGAAATTGTCGTTTTCGATATTTATGAAAAAATCACACCACAAAAGGCGCGGAAATTACAAACAAATTTAGCTGAAGCGAGCATCGAAACTGCGCTATTTATCACAAAACTTGAGTTAGAGAGGCGTTTTACAATAACTGTTGATGACTTTCCTTTTGCCGTTTTAGGTCTGGGCAAACTCGGCGGCGGCGGAATGGATTATGGCTCGGATTTGGATTTGGTTTTGGTTTATGATGAAGTTCAAAGTTCTAAGTTCCAAGTTCAAAATTCAAAGTCGGACAATTCGGAAAAACACAGGCAATTTTGCACACCGAAAAAACTTGGAACTTGGAACTTAAAACTTGAAACTTTTTACGCCCGTGCCGTCGAAATTTTTGTTACCACGCTTTCGAGTCTGACACGCGACGGACATCTCTATCGGGTAGATTTACGCCTTCGTCCCGACGGCAAAAACGGCGCGACGAGTTTGAGCAAAACCGCGTTTTTAAGTTATCTGGAAAATCGTTCGGCAATCTGGGAATGGCTGGCGTATGTCAAATTGCGCGGCGTGGCGGGCGATTTAAATTTGGCAAAAGAAACCGAAAACGAAGCGCGAAAAATCATTCACGAAAATGCACGGAAGTTCCAAATTTCAGATTCCAAATTCCAAACTCTAAAGGACGAAACTCGGCGTGTGCGCGAAAAATTAAAAGAAAAAAAAGCAAAAAATCTAAAAGGCAGAGAAATTGACATTAAATTCGGGGCAGGCGGAATGCTTGACGTTTATTTTGCGATGCGTTTCCTGCAGTTGCGCGATGATGTTCCCGATGACGCGGAAAATCGTTCGACGCTTTTTATGCTTAATAAACTTTACGAAAAAGATTCTTTATCGATTGAAGATTTTCAAAATTTCTCAAACGGCTACAAATTTTTGAGCGAACTCGACCACAATTTGCGTTTAACCGTCGGACGTTCAACGCGGCTGCCGCTTGCAAATCAAACTGTTTTGCAGACGATTGTTACGCGGATGAAACTAGGTTCAGTCAAACATTTGCTTGAAAAATTAACCTCTCATCGCCTCAATATCCGCGCCTCCTTTGAAAATATAGTGGGTTAGAGGAGGTTTTAATAAAGGCAAATAATTTTTTGCTTTTGAAGCCAAAAGTTGTATAATCCGGTTATCGTAACGGAGCGACCTTAGAGATGCGAAAAGTATCAATAATCGGCTTTATAATTTTGATTTGTTTGACTTCGTTATTGGGACAATCCGCCCGTGTGCCGGTTTATTCGGAAAGTTCTCCCGACAAAACGGAAGCAAAAACTAACCCGCCGCAACTTAAGATTGAGTCAAACAAAGAAAATCTGGACGAGGATGTAATCCACGTTGAAACCGATTTGGTGATAATCCCCACGCAGATTACCGAACGCAACGGGAAAATCGTATCGGGCTTGAAAAAAGAAGAATTTAAGATTTTTGAAAATGGAATTGAACAGGAAATCGCTTATTTTTCCAAAGAAGAACAACCTTTTACCGTCGCATTGGTTTTGGATATGAGTTATTCGAGCGTTTTTAAGCTGCCGGAAATTCAAAACGCCGCTTTAGCTTTCGTCAATCAATTGCGCGAAAACGACAAGGTGATGGTTGTTTCCTTCGACGAAAAAGTGCGGGTTTTATGCGAGCCGACCAACAATCGAAAAGTTTTGCAGCTGGCGATTGAAGGCGCGAAAATCGCTTCGGGAACGAGTTTGTATTCGGCTCTTGATTTGGTTTTTAACGAAAAATTCAACGGTTTAGCCGGTCGTAAAGCGATAGTTTTACTCAGC